>NZ_JAAGPO010000463.1:0-2030 GCF_017104825.1 Burkholderia sp. Ac-20345
GCGCGACGCCGTGGTCGCCGGCCACCACGCTGCGCTGGCTGTTGCCGCAGGCGCCGGCCGATGCGCTGCCGGTGCTGCCGCGCTACACGCACGGCGAAAGCACGCGCCGCGTGTTCGTGCGCGTCGATCCGGGCCAGCCGGAAAGCCGCCTCGTGCTGCGGCTGTGGCGTTATCCGTACGTGTTGCAGGACGCGCTCGGCATGCGGCCGCTGTGGTACGGCGCGCTGTATCGCGAGACGCTGCACCGGCCGGCGCGGCTGATGACGATCGTGCGCACGACGACGATCGACGATGCGGCGACGATCGCGAAGGCGCTGGAGGTCGAGCCGACGATCGAGCATCCGCCGGCGGGGATGACGGCGGCGCCGGCGGAGATGCTGCTGGTGTGGATGGTTCGGCCCTGAGGGGGCGGTGCGCCGCTTACGCGTGTGCCGGCTGTGCGGGGACGACGGACAGGCGCAGGCCGACGGTCTTGAGCACCGCGAGCAGGGTTTTCAGCGTGGGGTTGCCGTTGGGGGAGAGGGTGCGATACAGCGATTCGCGGCTGATACCGGCCTCGGCCGCGACGGCGCCGAGCCCGCCGTACGCTTCCGCGACCGTACGCAGCGCGAGCAGGCCGGCTGCGCGGTTGTCGGGATCGTCGAGCGACTCCATCGCGACGCGCAGATAGGCCACCGCGAGTTCGCGGTCGGCGCCGAGTTCGGCGACTTCCGCGTCGTGGTGCGATACCGCGGCTTTGAGCTGCTTCATGCTTACCTCCGTTTCCGGTTCGATCTTGGTCGAAATTGTAGCTTATAAGCTACAAGGCGCGGATCGAGAGGGAGGTGTGTGAACAGGAGGCCTGTCGGCGCGAGCCGACAGGTCTCCTGACATTACTGCTTCGCCGGCGCGACCGTCGCGACCTTGTCGAGCGCAGCGGGGAGGTACGTGTCGAGCTGCGTGGTCACCGATTCGTAGAAGTCGATCGGCTTGCCCCACGCGTCGGGCACGTCGACGTGCTTTCCGGACGCATACTCGGCGAGCGTGAACACCTTGCCGGCGGCCGACGGATAGAGCGCGAGCACCTTCTCCTTGTGTTTGTCGGTCATCGTCAGGATCACGTCGGAATGCTTGACGTCGTTCGCGTTCAACTGCACCGAACGGTGCGCGGACGTGTCGATGCCGCGTCGCTTCATCAGGATCACGCCGTTTTCCTCGGGCTTTTCGTCATACGGATCTTCGTCGACCGCGCGCGAAATCACCGCGATGTGCGCGTGGCGCTGCGCGATCAACTGGCCGGCGATCGCTTCGGCCATCACGCTGCGCCCGGTGTTGCCCGTGTCGACGAACGCCACCTTCTTCGGCTCGTCGGCGAATGCCGATGTCGCGCACTGGATGCCGACGCAACAGAGCAGTGCCAGCGTGTTGAGGGTGTGCCTTCTTTTCATGATGTCTCCGCGAGGATGGGGGAGCCCCGGCGGCGCGCCAGGGCTTGCGGGAGATCATGACGGCCGCATGCGACGGAAAAAAATAAACGACCGGTTTTCGCAAGACGGCGTCGCTTCGTGGCAAGCGGGCCCGGTGGCGACGCATGCGCCGTGTGCACGATCGGGGAAGTCGCGAACCACAGCCCCGATCGCGGCGCGCGACTGCTTCGTCGTCACGCCGTCACCGCCACCCGTTCCGCGGCAAAACCCGCCAGCGTCCGCAACGCGTCGCGCGCCGACCGCAGGTAAAACGCCTGCAGATGAAACACATGCCAGCGCGCCGCATGAACCTCCAGCCGGCACGGCACGCCACAAGCCTGCGCATGACGGGCCAGCCGCTGCGCATCCGACAGCAGCACCTCCTGGTCGCCGGCCTGGACGAGCATCGGCGGCAGGCCGCGCAGGTCGGTGTCGAGCGGGCCGCGGGCCGCCACCGAACCGGCGCCGTGATACCAGCGCAACCCCTGTTCGAGCCAGCCGCGACGGATCATCGGATCGTCGTGGCGGCGCGAAGCCAGCGTCGCGCCGCCGAGCGCGGGATCGGTCACGGGCGAGATCAGCAGC
>NZ_JAAGPO010000464.1:0-1982 GCF_017104825.1 Burkholderia sp. Ac-20345
TATCGGTGAGGTGCGCGCATAGCGCTGGCAGGTCCGGTGCGCCGAACACGGTGACGCCCGGCACGAGCGCGGCTTCGGCAGCGCTGGCGAGCGGCAGGTACAGCTCGGGCGCGTTCGACATGGCGGCGGAGCCCGACTCGGGGCCGGCAGCTCGGCCGCCGTCGCCCGAATCGGGAAGCGTGCCGGCGTGCAAACCGGAAGCCACGGCGCTTTCCGCAACCTGCCAATCCCGCGCCACGCCACACGCCATCGCGAACGCACCGCGCATTGGCCGCAGTGCGCCCGTCAGCGAAAGTTCACCCGCGAATTCGCGGCCGGCCAGCGCGTCGGCCGGGATCTGGCCGTTCGCGGCGAGGATGCCGAGCGCGATCGGCAGGTCGAACCGCCCCGACTCCTTCGGCAGGTCGGCCGGCGCGAGGTTGACGGTGATGCGGCGTACGGGGAATTCGAAGCCGCAGTTCTGCAGCGCGGCACGGACGCGCTCGCGGCTTTCGCGGACTTCGAGATCGGGCAGGCCGACGATCGAGAACGACGGCAACCCGTTGGCGAGATGGACTTCGACGGTGACGTCCGGCGCACGGCCGGAGGCGGGCGCGCGACTGCGCACCACGGCGAGCGACATGGCGAGGCTCCTGTAAACAAGACGGGCGGACGACGGCCGTTCGGGGCCGCATGCCGCGGGAATCGGAGGAATCGGTGCGCGCTTGCCGGCGTGGCGCGGGGAAAGAACGAGGAACTGCGGAACGACGGACTGCGAAGAGCGATGGGCAACGAAGAGCGGGGCTACTACGAAGAGCGATGGACAGCGAAGAGCGGGGGACTGCGGAGAACGACGGACGACGAAGAGCGGTACGGTGACTTCAGTGCTTCAGTGCTTCAGTGCTTTAGGGGCGGCGGGCGCGAACCGCACGAGGCGGCCCGCGCCCGGACCTTGCGGCCGGGTAGGGCGTCAGGCTTGCGGCGCGGCGAGCTTCTGCTCGAGTTCCGCGACGCGTTTCTCGAGTTCCTCGAGGCGCACGCGGGTGCGGGCGAGCACCTGTGCCTGCGTGTCGAATTCCTCGCGCGTGACGAGATCGAGTTTCGAGAAGCCTTGCGACAGCATGGCCTTCACGTTGCGCTCGACGTCCTTGGCCGGCGAGTTTTTCAGCAGATCGCTGACGCGCGACTGCAGGTCGTTGAAAACGTCGCTGGGTTGCTTCATGTGATTCCCCTTCCTTGCACAAAAAATGTGCATCTTCAGTTGCGTACGTGCCCATGATGCACGCATGACCGGAAATGGTGCGCCCGGAGCGCGAATTCCGGGCATGGCGCCCGCATGGGTGAATGTCCCGGCGATCCGGGACGTGCGTGCACTCTAGCAACGATCCTTTCGCCGCGCCAGCAAACCGGGCCACGTTGGCCATTCGGCCGGGCTTCCGCACCTTACATCACGGGATGCGACCCCTTGATGAAGCCCTTTGAAACGGTGCGCGAACCGACATGGCATGCGAGTTGCTGAGAAGAGTCCGTTACAACATTCCAACCAATTCGACGGGACAACCCAGCGAGAGGACTTCATGAAACTCATTACCGCAATCATCAAGCCGTTCAAGCTCGATGAGACGCGCGAGGCGCTGTCGGCGCTTGGCGTCTCGGGCATCACGGTGACGGAGGTGAAAGGGTTCGGGCGCCAGAAGGGGCACACCGAGCTGTACCGCGGCGCCGAATACGTGGTCGATTTCCTGCCGAAGATGAAGATCGAGGCAGCCGTGTCCGACGATCTCGTCGACCAGGCGGTCGAGGCGATCGAGCGGGCCGCGCGCACCGGCAAGATCGGCGACGGCAAGATCTTCGTCACGGCGATTGAACAGGTGATCCGGATTCGCACCGGGGAGACAGGCGCAGACGCGCTGTAACAGAACAGACAAGACAAGCGACAAGAGGAAACCCAAGATGCGCAAACTTCTGATGTCCCTGCTGATGGCCGGCTCGCTGATCGCGGC
>NZ_JAAGPO010000465.1:0-1796 GCF_017104825.1 Burkholderia sp. Ac-20345
TCGACGCGCGACACGTCGCGGATCGCGACATGCTCGCCGCGCAGGTGCGGCAGCACGAAGCGCGTGACGAGCGCGGCGGCCGTCAGCCCGACGATCGAATACAGCCCGAGTTGCACGAGGCCCGGGAATCCGGAGAACAGCATCGACGCGAAACCGCATACGGACGTCAGCACACCGAGCCGGATCGTCGGCCAGTACGCGGCGACCCATGCGCGCGTCGCGTCGGCCGGGCGCGCCGCGCCTCGCGTGCCGGCCTGCGCCGACTGCACGAACAGGTAGATCGAATAGTCGACGGCTTCGCCGATCAGCGTCGTACCGAAGCCGAGCGTCAGCCCGTGGACCGTACCGAACGCGAGGCTGACCGCCGCGATTCCCGCCGCGACGCCCGTCAGCACCGGCAGCAAGCCCAGCGCGAGCGTGCGCGGCGAACGGTACAGCGTCAGCAGCAGCGCGACGATCAGCACGACGCTCGCCGTCGACAGCCGTTCGACGTCGTGCCGGATCGTGTCGCGCGTGTCGACCGAGAACACGCCGGGGCCCGTCATCGCGAGCGTGGTCGCGGCGGCGTTCGGCACGGCCTGCTTCGCGGCGGCAAACGCGCGCCGCGCGGTGTCGATCGCGCGGGCCTGAGCGTCGGTATCGGAACCGGCTGCGGCCGTCTGCACGACGAGCACCGCACGCGTGCCGTCGCGCGATGCCCACACGCCATCGCGGCTCGCCGGTTCGGCCGCGCTGTCGAACTGGTCGACGAGCGTGGCGACTTCACCGGTCGGATCGCGCGGCAGCATCGCCTTGGCCACGAGGCCGGCCGACGAACTCAGCAGGTCGAGGCTGTCGCCGAGCGCCTGATGCAGGCCGGCGGCGCTGAAGCGCTGCGGCGTGACGGCCGGGCTCAGCAGGTAGCGGTGATCGAAGATGAACTGGCGGTCGCGTGCGTCGTTCGCGGCTTCGCCGTTGTGAACGGCCGCGAACTGCGGATCGGCGCGCAGCGCACCGGCGACGCGCCGCGACAGCGCGGCGCGCGTCGTGGCATCGCCGCCGTCGATCGCGACGAGGATCAGCCGCGACACGATGCCGTCGCGCAACTGGTCGACGAGCACGCGCTGCCCGGCGCTCGGCGAGCTCGGCAGGAACGCGGACAGGTCGGCCGTGAAGTGCGCGCGCCCGATCGCGACGCCGCACGCGAGAAGCGCGAGCAGCCACACGAGCACCGCGCGCTGCCGCAGCGCATGCAGGCGGCGGGCGACCGGTGACGACGGGGGCCGGGTGCGTTCGTCCATCAGTTCGGGTTCGCCGGAACGGGTTGCAGGCGCATCACCGAACGGTCGCCGTCGGCCTGCCGAATCGCGACGCTGCGCAACACGTCGCGCGAGCCGTCGAGCGTGATCGTGCTGACGACCTTCAGCATCCGCGAGTCGAGCGGCGTGAGCGTCAGCGTCCAGTCGTCGCCGCGCCCGGCGAGCGCGACCTTGTACACCTGTTCGAGCGCGAAGCGGTTGCCGGCGAGCGTCGCGCGGATGCTGTCGATGAACGCGCCGAGTTCCGGATAGCGTGCGAGCGCGAGCGTGTATTTGCGGTTGTTGCGCTCGACGGTGAGCATGTCGCCGTCGACGACGAGGTGTTCGGGCTTCGGGCTCAGCGTGTGCTTCTCGAGATGGTCGGGCGCGACGAACACGAGTTCGCCGGACGACTCGACCGGCTGCGTCGCGATCGACAGGTATTTCGTCTCGGTGAACGTCGCCCGTCCCGACTTGTGCTGCGCAAGCGTCGACATCAGCCGGTCGAGCGTCCACGCC
>NZ_JAAGPO010000466.1:0-238 GCF_017104825.1 Burkholderia sp. Ac-20345
GAAAAAAAAAAAAAATCCATTTCCTCCCCCTTACTCTCTCTTTCCTACCTTTACTTACTCACTCATCTGTTTTCTTCTTTCTTTGACATTCGCATCCTCTATCTCATACCTCCACTATTTTATTTCTATTTGTTCCCTACTTATATATCATTCACTCTATTCTTCCTTTCGTTGTTCTCATTATCTCGTTCCATTTCTCTCTCTCGTTTTCCACACTTTGTTCTCCTACTGTTACTAT
>NZ_JAAGPO010000467.1:0-245 GCF_017104825.1 Burkholderia sp. Ac-20345
TGGATGAGATTGGATGTAGATGACGCGTCGAGAGTATCGCGGAAACAGTGAGATGACAGACGTGAGTGCAAGTAAGGCGACAAGCGAGGTATGACGGAAGTAGTGTGGTGACTGGAAGGTGGATGGGCTCAGAGGATACAAGAATGAGGTTGAGCTGAGCATATGTTGAGATGGACTCAGAGTGAGAACCTGAAACTTCTGATAAATCTATCTTGTTTTTTTTTTTTTTTTTTAATGATCCGACC
>NZ_JAAGPO010000468.1:0-1862 GCF_017104825.1 Burkholderia sp. Ac-20345
CCACTGGCACGTCACGATCGACGATGCGAACCTGCCCGCTGCGCATTTCACGATCGATTGCCGCGGGCTCGGCGCGAAACCCGCGCTGCCCGCGTTGCGCGGCATCCGTGGCGAAGTCGCGCGCGTGCGCGCGCCCGGCATCGGGCTCACCCGGCCCGTGCGGCTGCTGCATCCGCGCTATCCGCTGTACATCGCGCCGAAGCAGGACGATCTCTATGTGATCGGCGCGACCGAGGTGGAGGGCGAGGACATGTCGCCCGTCAGCGTGCGTTCCGCGCTCGAACTGCTGAGCGCGGCGTTCTCCGTGCATCCGGCGTTCGGCGAGGCGCGCATCCTCGAACTCAATGCGCAGTGCCGGCCGACGCTGCCCGATCATCGCCCGGCGGTGATCTGGGACGGCGCGTCGACGCTCGCCGTCAACGGCCTCTACCGGCACGGCTTCATGATCGCGCCGGAAGTCGCGCACGCGGCGGTCGCGGTCGCCGAAGCCGCGCTCGGCAGCGCGTTCGGCGATGCCGACGCGTTCGCCGCGTGGCGCGACGCCGCGCGCTGGCCGACGCTCCTTCATCACCGCAACGACGCGCGCCAGCCGGCCTGACGCGCGCCGCCGACCGAATTCGACGAAGCCTCATGGATATCCAGATCAACCAACAGACCCTGACGTTGCCCGACGGCGCAACGGTGTCCGACGCGCTCGCCGCGTACGGCGCCCGCCCGCCGTACGCGGTCGCGCTGAACGGCAACTTCGTCGCGCGCACGCAGCACGCGGCGCGCGCACTCGCGGCGGGCGACAAGCTCGACGTCGTGCACCCCGTCGCGGGCGGCTGAGTGCCGCCGGATCGTCCCCGCTCTTCCAGGAAAACGACATGACGTCCCTCACCTCCGCCGACGCGTTGACGCTGTACGGCGAAACCTTCGCAAGCCGCGTGCTGATCGGCACGTCGCGCTATCCGTCGCTGCAGTCGCTGTCCGATTCGATCGCCGCGTCGCGTCCCGGGATGGTGACGGTCGCGCTGCGCCGCCAGATGACGGGCGGTACGGCCGAAGCCGGCTTCTTCGACCTGCTCAAGCGCCACGCGGTGCCGCTGCTGCCGAACACGGCCGGCTGCCAGACCGTTGCCGAAGCCGTGACGACCGCGCACATGGCGCGCGAGGTATTCGGCACCGACTGGATCAAGCTCGAACTGATCGGCGACGACTACACGCTGCAGCCCGACCCGGTCGGCCTGATCGAGGCGGCCGCGCAACTGGTCAAGGACGGTTTCAAGGTGCTGCCGTACTGCACCGAGGATCTGGTGATCGGCCGGCGCCTGCTCGACGTCGGCTGCGAGGCGCTGATGCCGTGGGGCGCGCCGATCGGCACGGGCAAGGGCGTCGTGAACCCTTACGGCCTGCGCGTGCTGCGTGAGCGGCTGCCCGGCGTGCCGCTGATCGTCGACGCGGGGCTCGGTGTGCCGTCGCATGCGTGCCAGGTGATGGAGTGGGGCTTCGACGGTGTGTTGCTGAACACCGCCGTGTCGCAGGCCACGCATCCGGAAATCATGGCGCGCGCGTTTGCACAGGGTGTCGAGGCCGGCCGTGCCGCGTATCTCGCCGGGCCGATGGACGCGCGCGAGACCGCGCACGCGAGCACGCCGGTCGTCGGGATGCCGTTCTGGCACCAGGACGGAGGCGGCGCATGAGTGCGCGTTTCGCAGATGCATTCTGGCCGCCGGCCGACGAACTGGCCGAAGCGGCCGAACGGATTCGCGCGCGGCTCGGCGACTGGCCGGGCGGCGCGGCGCCGTGGCGGCTCTGCGTCGCGATGCCCGATGTGCCGGCCGATGGCGACGTGCTGATCGTCTCTGACGGCGAGCGCGCCG
>NZ_JAAGPO010000469.1:0-1662 GCF_017104825.1 Burkholderia sp. Ac-20345
CCATGCGGCGAGCGCGGGCGTCGGCACCGTGGCGGCTTCCGCCAGGCTCACCGCGTCGGGCACGCGCACGACCGAGTCGTGCCGCACGGCCACGTATTCCGCATACGCGCCCCAGCGCCCCGCGCCGACGTCGGTCTGCGCGAACACGCGCATGCCGGGCGCGAAACCGTCGACGCCGTCGCCGACCGCTTCGACCACGCCCGCCGCGTCGAAGCCGATCACGAACGGAAACGTGTATTGCATGAATGCGCCGAGGTAGCCTTCGCGGCATTTCCAGTCGGCAGGATTGACGCCTGCATACGCGACGCGGATCAGCACGTCGCCGGGGCCCGGCGTCGGTGCCGGCACGTCGGCCATCCGGAAAGCGTCGGAATGACCGACGCGATCGATCAACAGGGCTCGCATCTTCGTGTCTCCAGGGTTGTTGTCAGCTTGATGTGTGCGGTGCGTCACGCCGCCGTATCGGCCAGCAGGCTCGACGCGAGCGAACAGAACGCATGCGAGATCGCATCGACCGTCCAGTCGGGGCTTTCGGCATCGAACCGGCGGTCGACCCAGCCCCAGTGATAGGGATGCATCAGGTATTCGCCGGGCAGATCGCCGACGTGCGCGAATTCCTGCTGCCACACGTGCGTCCATGCGCCGGGCGTGTCGATCCGGCTCAGTCGCCAGTTACGGATGCCGGGCATGAACGCGGGCATCTGCAGCAATTCGCGTTCGAGCGCGGCGATCTGCGCCGCGCTGGCTTGCGGCCGCACGCGCAACATCAGCGTGCGCCACACGCCGTCGCGCAGCGCCGGATCGCGCAGGCCGCCGCCGATCGCACGGCATCCGGCGCCGTCGATGCGCTCGATGCCCGGCAATTGCGCCAGCGCGGCGAAATCCCCCGTGCGGTCGGCCGCCGATTCGTCGCGCAGCACGTCGAGCGTGTAGTCGCCCGCGCCCCAGCTACCGTCCAGATTGCGCGCCAGTGCCACGCGTTTCGTGCCGGCCAGCGCGTGCGCGGCTTCGTGCAGCGCACGTTCGATGGCGCCGGCGTTGCAATCCGCCGACACGAATACCTGTGCCGTGTCATGCCGCATGGTCGACCTCCGCCAGCGCGGGCAGCGGCGCATCGGCGTCCGTCATCACATGGCGGCGGCGCACGTCGCACAGCGCGTCGACGGCCATCCAGAAGCCGACCACGCCGGCATCCGTCAGCGCACGCATCCGGTAGTAGGACGGCGCGTCGGCCACGTGCCAGGTCAGCCACAGCGTGCTCGGCTGCCCCGGCACCGCGACGGGCGGCGACACCCAGCGGCCGGCCGCCGTCAGCCCGCGCGCCGCGTGGCCCGGCAGGTAACGGTCGCGCAGCAGTGCAAGCACGTCGGGAATGCGCTCGGGCGCGAGCGTGATTTCGTCTAGGATCTGGATCATTCGCGTGTCGTCCGTGGTCGTTCGTAACAGGGATGCGCGGCCGGCCTACGCCGTTCCGGCGAGGCCGAAGGCGGTCGGCGTGGATAGCATTCTTGCGTGGTGACGGTCAGCAGACCCCTACCGGCTCGCTCACCGGCCCCTGTCGCAACGATCAGATCGGGAAACACATGAAACAGCGCGCCATGCCGGCCCGCGGCCGCGTCCTGCCGGGCCTCGGCGCGCGCCTGCTGAGCGAACTCACGCGCA
>NZ_JAAGPO010000470.1:0-233 GCF_017104825.1 Burkholderia sp. Ac-20345
TCTCTGTATACGTTAGACATCAGCACAATCTATTCGATGTCGTGTGTGCTGTAACATCGTACACATGCGATAATCTAGTGTTACATGTCGATCTTATAAGACTTATATGGCTCACTAGACATATTAGCCATGGTTGAGCCAGCTACAGATGTCTATGTAGCTAGCATAGTCCGAAGCATGAATTCTCGCACTCGACGGGCCCATTTACTTATTTTTTTTTTTTTTTTTTTTTT
>NZ_JAAGPO010000471.1:0-1495 GCF_017104825.1 Burkholderia sp. Ac-20345
TGCTCGCGCGGGTCGCCGACACCGCGCCGCAGTCGCGGCTCGACCGGCACGCACGGCGCGACAACGTGATGGCGGCATTCGCGGTGGCGGGTGGCGTCGCCGGCCGCCACGTCGCACTCGTCGACGACGTGATGACGTCCGGCGCGACGCTCGCGGCCGCCGCGCACGCGCTGAAGGCGGCGGGCGCCGCACGTGTGACGAATCTGGTTGCGCTGCGCACCGCCAGGGATTAATTAGATAGAGAGGCCAGCCGCCCGGACACGGCGGCGGCCGCCACGAACCGGCCGGCCGGGAGCACGCGCGTTGCGCCGCCCCGGCCGGCCCAGCCAGACCGAAACATGTTCAACGTCGTCCTCGTCGCCCCCGAAATTCCGCCGAACACCGGCAACGTGATCCGCCTGTGCGCCAACACGGGCGCGCGCCTGCACCTGATCGAACCGCTCGGCTTCCCGCTCGACGACGCGCGGATGCGCCGCGCGGGCCTCGACTATCACGAGTATGCGCAGATGCGCGTGCACCGCGACTGGGATGCATTCGTCGCGGCGGAAACGCCCGATCCCGCGCGCATGTTCGCGTTCACGACGCGCGGCTCGGGCCGCTTCCACGATCATGCATTCCTGCCCGGCGACTGGTTCGTGTTCGGCTCGGAAACGCGCGGCCTGCCCGCCGAGCTGCTCGAGCGCTTCCCGAACGAACAGCGCGTGCGCCTGCCGATGCGGCCGGACAACCGCAGCCTGAACCTGTCGAACACGGTCGCGGTGGTCGTGTTCGAGGCGTGGCGCCAGGCCGGCTTCGAAGGCGGCGCATGACGCTTGCGCGGCGCATTCCGCGCCGCGGGACGCGTCACGCCCGCGCGAGCCGCGCGCGATACAGGTCGTAGATGTCAGGGGAAAAGCACGCGAACACCACGCGTGCGAGGTTCGGCGCCTGCGGCAGCATTTCGGCGACGGTGCCGACCGCGATCTCGACGGCTTCTTCAGCCGGATAGCGATAGATGCCGCAACTGATTGCCGGAAACGCAATCGACGTCGCCGCGACCTCCTCGGCCAGCTCGATCGCGCGCCGGTAGCACGACGCGAGCAGGTCGGCCTCGCCGCTCCCACCGCCGTGCCACACGGGCCCGACCGCATGGATCACGTAGCGCGCCGGCAGCCCGTGGCCGCGCGTGAGCTTGGCATCGCCCGTCTCGCAGCCGCCGAGCGTGCGGCATTCGGCGAGCAGGCCGGGGCCGGCCGCGCGGTGGATCGCGCCGTCGACGCCGCCCCCGCCGAGCAGCGAGCCGTTCGCGGCGTTGACGATCGCGTCGACATCGAGCGTCGTGATGTCGACGACCTGCGCATCGAGCGTGGTGGAATGGATCTGCAGCATGACAACCTCCCGGAACGCCGGAGACTGTTCAAGCGTAGCGCGCTTTGACGCCGCGCGCCCGAAGCGAACGCGGCGCCGGATGGCGCCGGGCCGCCCTACTCGGCGCGCGCGTCGCGCCGCAGCAGGC
>NZ_JAAGPO010000472.1:0-234 GCF_017104825.1 Burkholderia sp. Ac-20345
TAAAAAAAAAAAAAAAAAAAAAATATAATATGACGTAATTGTAATAACAAACTGTAAGAAAGGAATGATGATGTGTGTTCACTGATCAGTGTGAGTGCTAATCTTCAAGATGACCACCGATGATGTCTAGTATAGTCATGCACGACGCGCTGTGTCACGACGAGCTGTGATCGTGCGGTCTGTTTAACAAGCATCTGTACAGCAGAGATTCTTACTCTACAACGACTATGTGAA
>NZ_JAAGPO010000473.1:0-1661 GCF_017104825.1 Burkholderia sp. Ac-20345
TAGCAAACGGGCGCGGCGTCCGATCCGGTGCAGGTGCGCCAGTTCGATGCGCTGATGCAGCCGGGCGCATCGCCGGCCGCGCCGCCGTCTTCGTCGGGCGTCGCGATGTCGCGCGCACCGGCGGATGCGGCGCCGGCCGTGCAGATGACGCCCGCGCAGGCGAACCAGTCGTCGCTCGTCGAGCGGTTGCGCACCTACGGCAACGATCTCGACGCGCGGTACGCGAACATCGACAAGCATCGCAGCGAGATGCTGACGTCGATGGCCGACAGCCGCAGCGATCCGATGATGACGATGGTGAAGGCGATGGATTTTCAGTGGACGGCGACCACCACGATTTCGGAATACCAGTTGAGCCTGTCGGTCGCGCAGGCGGCGAACGGCTTCACGCACACGGTGCTGAAGACGCAGGAGTGATGGCGTGTGCGCGTGCCGCACACGGCCGCGCTCACACGGAAGCGGAAAAACGATGACGACGATCGATTCGACGCCGCGCGCGCATGCGTGGCGCAGCCGGGCGGCGCGCGCGCTGCTCGCGGGGCTGCTCGTGCTGCTGGCCGGGTGCCAGAAGGAGCTGTACTCGGGCCTGTCGGAGCGCGATGCGAACCAGATGGTCGCGGTGCTCGGCGACGCGGGCATCAGCGCGTCGAAGGACAACGACGCGCGCGACACGTCGGACCGCAACGCGTGGCTCGTCAGCGTCGCGGACGGCGACATGCAGTCGGCGCTCACGGTGCTGCAGGCGAACGGGTTGCCGAAGCCGAGCTACGCGAGCCTCGGCGAGCTGTTCCAGAAGCAGGGCCTGGTATCGACGCCGGCCGAGGAACGCGTGCGCTACCTGTACGGCGTGTCGCAGGACCTGTCGCGCACGCTGCAGGACATCGAGGGCGTGGTCGTCGCGCGCGTGCAGGTCGTGATTCCGGAGAACGATCCGCTCGCGGACAAGATCAAGCCGTCGTCCGCGGCCGTGTATATCCGTTACCGGCCCGGCGTCGACCTGCGCGCGATGGCGCCGATGGTCAAGGATCTCGTTGCGCACAGCATCGAAGGGCTGCAGTACGACAACGTGTCGCTGTTCCTGCAGCCGGCCGCCGCGCGCGCGACGCGCGTGGACGGGATCGGCAGCGCCGTGACCGACATCGTGCGGCTGCGCTCGCCGCTCGGCTGGCTCGTGTTCGCGCTGATCCTGCTGACGTGCGCGGTGATCGCGCTGTCGGCGGCGCGGCGCGGGATGTTCGGTGCGCGGCTCGCGGGCCTGCTCGACTGGGTGCGCGCGCACCTCGACGCCGCGCACAGCGTCGATTCGCTCGCCGAACGCGTGCTGATGAGCCGGCGCACGTTCACGCGCCACTTCCGCCAGGCGACAGGCACGACCGTCACCGCGTGGCTGCAGGCCGAGCGGCTCGCGCGCGCGCAGCATCTGCTGGAAACCACCGGGCAATCGATCGATGCGATCGCGCAGGCGGCCGGCTACGGGTCGAGCGTGTCGCTGCGCCAGCATTTCGCGGGCGCGCTCGGCACCTCGCCGTCCGCGTATCGAAGGGAATTTCGCGGCGCCGGAGCCGGCGCCGATGCCGCGCGGTAATGCGCGCGGCGGGCGAGCCTTGCAGCGGAACCGGCCAGCCGCTCAGCCGCCGTTGATCCAGCGCGCCGCGTAAAGC
>NZ_JAAGPO010000474.1:0-238 GCF_017104825.1 Burkholderia sp. Ac-20345
GAAAAAAAAAAAAAAAACATATCAACTCACTCATGTACTTCCAGCCACATACTATGAAGACACAGAGTTGTTTGACTGTACTTCACTCTATTCTACTCTGACTGTCGTCACATTACAGTTTCCTGACTCCGCGCTGCCCAGAGGCCTCATTCTACTCAGTCTATGTTACAGCTACATTCACTCTTGAATGCTGATCCGAGACGGTCTCGCGCGCACATCGAGTTCCCATACGTGTCAA
>NZ_JAAGPO010000475.1:0-239 GCF_017104825.1 Burkholderia sp. Ac-20345
TGACATGCGACGTAAGAGAGATCATATACTACAGTGAGTGAGAGAGAGAGTCTGTAGAATGGTGTGTCGAGCGTGTACCTAGCTGTGGTAGTGATACATTATAGATAATGCTGTGTTATGTACGAGTACGCATCGCGATATTATGAAGCACAGTAGTACTAACACATAAGTGTTGCTTAATGACTTTTTCGAATTTCTACATGTTTTATTTTTTTTTTTTTTTTTTTTTTTTTAATGCC
>NZ_JAAGPO010000476.1:0-1731 GCF_017104825.1 Burkholderia sp. Ac-20345
TCGTCGAAGGCGCGCAGCGCTGGTTCAGCTGGGACGACCCGATCGCGCTCGCCGACGAGGCGCACGCGCTGGCCGACTGGTGCCGCACGCGCCGGATCGCGCTCGTGCTGCTGCTCGATCCCGAGACGCCGCGTGCGGGCGACGAATCGCGTACCGACGATGCGCCGCTCGTGCGCGACGCGGATCGCACGCCGCGCAGCGGTTTCCACGGGATCTGCTCGGGCGTCGCGCAGTTGCAGCGCACGCACGGCGAGCTGCTGTGGATCGTCGATTTCTGGCGGGCGGGCGACACGCTCGCGGCCGGCGAGGTCCGGCCGCTGCGCTTTGCGCCGGGCGGCCGGTTGTCGGCGAGCGTCGATGGCGGCGCGACCGAGCCCGCGCACCGGATGAAGCTCGCGAGCGACGAGGATCGCGTCGTCGTCAGCCGCGCGGTGCTCGACGGCACGAACCGCGTGCCGGACGGCTGGGAAATCGTCGAAGACAACGCGGCCGTCGTCGCTGCGTGCGCGCATGCCCAGGCCGCGACCGCGGTGCTCGTGTTCCGCTCGCATGCGCAGCTCGAAGCGCTGTGCGCGGACGTGCACGCGCTGCGCCGGCAGTGCGGCGGCGCGCTGAAGATCGCGGTCGTCGAGCGCGGCGAAGTGCTGCGCCAGCAGTTCGAGATGCTCGTGTTGAGCGTCGGCGCGAGCCGCGTCGTCGCGCGCGACCTGCCGGTATCGCGGATGCAGGCCGCCGTGCACGCGCTGCGCGGCCAGCTCTATGCGCGCCCGGTTGCTGCCGACTATCGTGCGGCGCTCGCGGCCGCGCTCGGCGATTCGGTGCTCGGCTACCTGCCGGTCGGCGCATTCTGCCTGCGGATTCGCGCGGTGCTCGATCGCGGTGCCGTGCTCGCGCTGCCGCACACGCTCGCGAAGATCGCGCTGCTGCCGGGCGTGTCGCATGTCGACGCGCTGCGGCATTGCCGGCCGCGCCGCGCGGGCGACGTCGTGACGGCCGATGCCGCGCACCTGTACGTGTTCCTGTTCGCGTGCGAACCGGTCGATGCGGAGGATGCGCTCGCGCGCATTTTCGACGTGCCGGTCGACACGCTGTCCGACCGGGTCGTATGCCTCGGGCACGGCAGCATCGACACCGAACTCAATGCGCTGAAGGCCGAGAATCGGCGCGCGCCGATTGCCGACTACAGCGACTTGTTCGCGGTCACGCAGCCGGCGGGCGCGCCGCGCCAATCGCCCGCGCGCGCCGAACCCGGCGAGGCGTTGCCCGACGCGAGCGAAGTGAGCAGGGCGATCGATGCGATCGATACGATCGTCGCGCTCGAGGCGATCGCTCCGGCGCCGTCGGCCGAGGCCGCCGACGCATCGGCGCCGGAACCCGTCATTCTCGCCGCGCGCAAGCGCAGCGCCGTCCGCAGCGCGATGCCGCTGCGCAAGGAGGGGGTCGCATGATCGCCGAACTCGTCATCGGTTTCATCGTCGGCATTGCGATTGCGGTGCCGGTGTGGATCGTCGCGCAGCACCTCGGCATCGGCCGCGGCTTTCATGCGCCGCGCGGTATCGACCGGCGCGACGCGGTGCCCTGCGAACTCGTGCCGGTTGCGCTGCGCGGGCGGTTGCTGCCCGATGCCGAGCGCGACGAACGTGGTGGCGAGGCGGCCCGATGAAGACGATCGCCATTACGTCGACGACGGGCGGCGCGGGCCGCACGACGCTCGCGGCCGCGCTCGCGGTG
>NZ_JAAGPO010000477.1:0-1871 GCF_017104825.1 Burkholderia sp. Ac-20345
TGTGGCGTGCGCGATGCGGCCGGCCCGGCCGCCGTCTGCCCGCGCGCGACGGGCGCGGCGGAGGACGACAGGGAACACGGGCGCCGTTCGGCGTCGACTGGATACACGGACACTTCGATTTCCTCACTGTGCGGCGCAGGCCGCGCAACATCGCGGCTTGCGCCGCGTTGCGTTACGTCACGCCGACGCTGCGCGCCTCGTCATGCAAGCCCGCCGTTGACGGACAGCACCTGCCCCGTCACATAGGCCGCGGCGTCGGACACCAGGTACGCGACCATCGCCGCGACTTCGTCGGGCCGGCCCGCGCGCTGCGCGGGCACGAGCTGCTTGATGCGTTCGGCGGGAAACGCGTGTTCGGCCATCGGCGATTCGATGATGCCGGGCGCGACCGCATTCACGGTGATGCCGCGCGACGCGAGCTCCAGCGACAGCGACTTCGTCGCGCCGATCAGCCCCGCCTTCGCGGCCGCGTAGTTGACCTGCCCGCGATTGCCGGTCACGCCGGCCACCGACGCGATGTTGACGATCCGACCGCGTCGCGTGCGGATCATCGGCAACAACAGCGGCTGCGTGACGTTGAAGAAGCCGTTGAGCGTCACGTCGATCACGCTGTGCCACTGCCGGCGAGACATGCCGGCCATCGGCGCGTCGTCGTGAATGCCCGCGTTGTTGACGAGGATCTGCACCGGCGCATCGTCGATGAACGGCTTCAGCGCGGCGAGCGTCGCATCGCCATCGGTCGCGTCGAACGCGATCGCGTGCGCGGTGCCGCCGGCCGCGACGATCTGCTGCGCGACTGCCTCCGCCTGCGCGAGATGGCGGTTCGCATGCACCCACACTTCATGGCCGGCCTGCGCGAGCGCCGTGCAGATCGCCTGCCCGAGTGCGCCGCTGCCGCCCGTCACGAGCGCCCGCATCGAATTGCTCCGTTCATCGCGTTCCACCTCGATCGACGCGGCCGCGTATCGTCTGCCGATCGCTGCCGCGTGCCGTCATCATCTGCGCGCCGCGCCCGTGCGCGACGCGCTCACTTCGTGCGGTGCGCGGCGACGTACGCAGCCAGTGCACCGAGCGTCGCAAAGATCTTCTGGTTGTCCGGATTGTCCGAACGCAGCTCGAAGCCGTATTTCTTCGAGATCAGCAGTGCGATTTCCAGGATGTCGATGGAGTCGAGCCCGAAACCCTCGCCATACAGCGGGGTTTCGGCCGTCACTGTTTCGAGCGGGACGTCTTCGAGATTCAGTTCGCCGATGATCAGCGCGGCGAGCTCTTGTTCCAGTGCGTTCATCATGCGTGCGGGCAGGCGGTCCATGGCAGCGGAAGGCGCCCGGAAACGGCTATCGCCATGCACGCCCGGCGCGTGCGAATCTCCGTCCCTCCGGCGTCTGCCGGCTTCCCCGCCTGCGTTATTTGGGGATCGTTTGTAAAAGTTACGCGGATTCTAGACGAACGGGTATCGGGCCGTATACCGCCATTGGTTACAGACTGGCGAGCCGGCGCCGCGGCCCGTTTCGGGACCCGAATGCACCAGACGCTTGAGCCGCTTCGGATGGAAATGGACCGACCCCGCGAAACCGTTCGTCCGACGCCATACAATCGGTTACAAAACCCGTTCACGCCCGCCCCGAACACGCGCTGCCGCGGCCCTAAAATGAGCGTGCCCGACCACCGGCCCGGACCCGCGTCCCGGCCGCCATTCATATGATGTTTGACGGCCCGACCACCGCGTCCGGCCACGATCTTCCCGATGTCGCCAGTCATGCCGCGCCCGTCCTTCCGCTCCGTTCCGGTTCGCCCGTCCGTCCGCTGCCGCCCGGCCGCCGGTGACGGGTATCGACGCCGCGCTCGCGGAGGCCGTCGATGAGCCGGCT
>NZ_JAAGPO010000478.1:0-1728 GCF_017104825.1 Burkholderia sp. Ac-20345
TGCGCGCCTGTGGGGCCGCACGACAGTCGGCGTGCGCTGCGCGGGCGAGCGGCCGTGGACCGTCTACCTGCAGGCGAAAGTCACCGTGCAGGCCACCTATTACGTCGCCGCACGCCAGATCGCGCCCGGCGAGCCGCTCTCCGCGGCCGACCTGGTCGCCCGCGACGGCGACCTGACGGTGCTGCCGCTCGCGGTGATCACCGATCCGGCGCAGGCGATCGGCGCGACCGCGCTCGCGCGCATCTCGGCCGGGCTGCCGCTGCGACAGGACATGCTGAAGAGCGCGGCGTCGGTGTCGGCGGGCCAGACGGTGCGGGTCGTCGCGGCCGGGCCCGGTTTCACGATTTCGGCCGAGGGCAGCGCGCTGGCCAATGCGGCGCCCGGCCAGTCGGTACGGGTGCGGATGGCCGCGGGCCAGATCGTCACGGCGATCGTCAAGGACGCCGGCACCGTGGAAATTCCGCTATAGGGACGGATCTCGCCGCAAGAGTGTAAAGAATTGTTTATTCGGAGCATTTCGGGCTCGCGATGCTAAAGTTCGGGCCGACCCGGCCGTTATCTGGGTCAAACCGAACAGGAAACCCATCGTGAAGATCGATTCCACTCCGAACCCGAGCCCCCTGGCGCCGACCGGCAACGGCGCGCCGCGTGCGCAATCCGGCACGGCCTCGTCTTCGTCCGCGCAGGCGGGCGACGCAGGGTCGACCGGCGGCGACACGACCGTGAACCTGTCGGGTCTGTCCGGCCAGCTGCGTTCGGTGTCCGCGTCCGGCAACGGCGATATCGACACGGGCCTGGTCCAGTCGATCAAGGACGCGCTGAACAACGGCACGCTGACGATCGACGCGAGCAAGATTGCCGACGGCGTATTGAATACCGCCCGCGAGCTGCTGCAGCAGCAGCGCCCGGGCAGCTGAAGCCGGCCTCGCGAGGCCGGTCCCCCCGGTTTGCCGGCGCGTCCAACGCGCCGGCGCGACGAGCATGACGCGATGAGAGAAGAGCTGCTGGCCACGGTCAACGACGAACACGCGACGGTCGAGGCGTTCGCGTCGCTGCTCGCCTACGAGGAAAAGGCGCTGACGATGGCCCAGCCGCTCGAGATGCTGCCCGGGATCGTCGAAAAGAAAACCGAGCTGATCGACCGGCTCGCGCAGCTCGAACGCACGCGCGACACGCAGCTTTCCGCACTCGGCTTTCCGGCCGGCAAGAAGGGGATGGACCAGGCCGCCGAGCGCGATGCCCGCCTCGCCGGCCGCTGGCAGTTGCTGCAGCAATCCGCCGAACGCGCGCGCCAGGCCAATGCGAACAACGGGATGCTGATCCGGATCCGGATGGACTACAACGAGCGCGCGCTCGCGGTACTGCGCTCGGCCCCGGCGCCTGCCGGCGTCTACGGCCCCGACGGGCGCGTGTCGGCACTCACGCGCTGAAGCACTGACTGACCGGCGGCAGCGCCGCCACCGTACTTTCCGCATTTCGCCGCCATGCGCGGCATCTCACGTTTCGACAGACCGGGCCCGAGCCCGGCACCCACGGTCCCTTCCGATACACGGCTGCGCAGCCGCGCCGCCGTCCCGTCACAACAATCAGAAGAGGGCCGCATGCCATATTTCCGCATTCCGTTTTCATCCCGCATCACCGCCGTTTCCGCCGTCGCGGCGCTGGGCGCCGCATTGACGCTCCCCGTCGCGCAGGCCGCCGGCCCCGCGCCGCTGCCCACGCCGACGG
>NZ_JAAGPO010000045.1:0-63310 GCF_017104825.1 Burkholderia sp. Ac-20345
TCGTTCCGCGCGGCGCTCGACGAGATCGGCGCGCGCGTCGACGTGGTCGACCAGGGCGCGCTCGCGGGCGTGCGCAAGCAGGGCGGCGTGTCGGTCGGCGCGTTGAAACAGCTCGTGCGGCTGGTGCGCGATGTCGCGCGCCGTGCTCGCCGTGCCGAAGTGATCTACGCGAACACGCAGCGCGCGATGGTGGTCGCCGCGCTCGCCGGGCGGCTCGCGCGCAAGCCGGTGGTGTGGCACCTGCGCGACATCGTCAGCACCGACCATTTCGGCAGCAAGCAGCTGCTGGCGATCAAATACTGCGCGCGGCTTGGCGTCACGCGCGTGATCGCGAATTCAGACGCGTCCGCGCAGGCGTTCCGTAAGCTGACGGGCTTCACGCCGCAGCACGTCGATGTCGTGTTCAACGGCATTTCGGCCGAGCCGTTCGATGCGCTGGAAGGCGTCAGCCAGGGCGCGCTGCGCGCGCGGCTGGGGTTGCCCGAGCACGCATGGCTCGTCGGTTCGTTCAGCCGCCTCGCGCACTGGAAGGGGCAGCACGTGCTGCTGGAGGCCGCTGCGCGGCATCCCGACATGCACGTGGTGCTGGTCGGTGCGCCGCTGTTCGGCGAGGACGAATATGCCGCGCAGTTGCACGAGTACGTCGCGCGGCACGGAATGGAAGGGCGCGCGCATTTCCTCGGGTTCCAGCGTGACGTGGCGGCATGCATGACGGCGGTCGATGTCGTCGCGCACACGTCGATCACGCCCGAGCCGTTCGGGCGCGTAATCGTCGAGGGCATGCTCGCGCGCCGGCCGGTCGTCGCGGCCCGCGCGGGCGGTGTCGTCGAGATCATCGAGGATGGCGACAACGGGCTGCTTTGCACGCCGGGCGATGCGACTGAGCTGGCCGACGCGCTGGATACGCTGAAGCGCGACGGCGCGCTGCGCGAGCGGCTCGTCGCGAGCGGGCGCGCGACGGCGGTGCGCCGGTTCGGCACCGAAACCTACGTCGAGCGGGTCGAGAAGATCCTCGCGGATACGGCGAAGGCCGCGAAGGCGAAGAAGCAGTAGCAGTCGCCGGCGCGCGCCGGCGGGAAACGAGCCCTCATGCGGCGGTGTGCTGCGTGGGGGCTTTGTTTTTCAGCGCGGGGCCGAGTCGGGTGACTGGCGAGCGGGTTGCTGTGCGCCACGTAGGGTGCGTGCTTGATCGGTCGTCGGTTGGAGGTGCGTGGCGGGCGACGCGAGCCTGCGGCGCGAGAAGGTTACGTGAGAGGTAGGCGTGAGAAGGCGAGGCGAGAAGGAGACGCCAGAAGGAGGCGCCAGAAGGAGACGCCAGAAGCTGACGCCAGAAGCTGACGCCAGAAGGAGACGCCAGAAGGAGACGCCAGAAGGAGACGCCAGAAGGAGACGCCAGAAGGAGACGCCAGAAGGAGACGCCAGAAGGAGACGCCAGAAGGAGACGCCAGAAGCTGACGCCAGAAGCTGACGCCAGAAGGCCGCGCCCAGGCAGCCTCGGTAGTGAAAGCCGGTCGAGGGCGGCCCATGCGGGCCGTAGCGCGGCCCGACGCCGGACGGCTACCCATCCACGTCAACCCTGCGTGCCGGCGCGCTCAAGCCATGAAAAAGCCCCCGCGCAGCGGGACGCCGCGCGGGGGCTCTGGACAGCGGGCCGGCCGGTTCAGACGGCCCGTTCGGGCGCCGGCGTGACGACCCGAGCGGGGCGCGCCGGCTTGAAGCTGGCCGACCAGGTCATCGCCGGCCGTTCGAACATCCGGTAGAACAGGTACGCAACCGGGATCGCGGCGGCCATGAACGCGAACGACGGCCAGATCGACAGCTGCAGCTCGGATTGGAACAGCACCGAGCCGAGGCAGACGAACAGCGGCAGGTGGATCAGGTACAGCGAGTAGCTGAAGTCACCGAACCAGCTCAGCACACGCAGCGGCGGCGTCGGGCGCGGCGGGCGGGCGAGCGCGCGGTACAGGAAGCATGCGAAGCCGGCCGACCAAAGCTGGAACGCGCCGTACTGGCCGAAGTGGAACGCGCCGCAACCGGCAGCCAGCAGCACGGCGGCCGCGCCGTACCACGCGCGCGACGGCACGGTGGCCGCGCCGCCGCCGCGCGCCTGCTGCGCACGCACGTCGGCGATCCACGCGCCGATCGTCCAGGACAGCCAGTACGACGTGAAGAACTGCAGGTCGTGCCGTTCGAGCAGCCACGCCGACGCGACGTTGACGAGCGCGACCGCGGCCACGACCGCCGGCATGCCGATGCGGCGGCGGATCGCGAACAGCAGCGGGTAGATCGCGTAGAACTGCACTTCGAGCGACAGCGTCCACAGCGCGCCGTTCGATCCGTACGTGTAGCCGGCGACGCCCTGCAGCGAGAACAGGTTCACGAGGAACGCGACGAGGCCGACGTCGCGGATCTTGTGGCTGACGGGCTCGATCTGCAGGCTGACCGAGTCGAGCGCGAGCGTGAACAGCAGTGCGGCGAGCAGCACCGGGTAGATGCGCGCGAACCGGCGCACCCAGAAGTTCGGCGCATCGAGCCGGTACGCGGGATCGGCCGCGAGCTTGAGCGCCGCGTTGCGGTGGATGCAGTAGCCGCTGATCACGAAGAAGATCGGCACGCCGGCGGAGCCCCACGCGAACGGGAAGGTCAGGTAGCCGGCGATCGCGCCTGGGGTGAGCGCATGGCCGTAAGCGTGATGGAAGCTCTGCATGCCGACCCAGACGACCTGGCGGCAGTGGAAATAGGCGACGAGCAGCGCCGCGAAGCCGCGCATCGCGTCGATCACGTGTTCCTTGTGATCGGCGACGGGCGGCGCGGTCAGAGACGATCCGCTGAAAGCTTGCATGCGATTCGATTCCTTGCGACGGATGGACGGGAAGTTTCATCCAATCGTAATGCGCAAGAATTCGATCAATGAATAAAAAAATCTCGCCGGGAAATACCGTTATTCCACATCATGGTTTTATCGCGTTCCGAAAGCGGCTCCGCGAGGCGGGTCAATTATTTACCGATTTTTTTCTGATAGTTTGAAGCTCCAGTTGATTGATGCAAGGAGCGGCAAGATGGACATGCATTGGATCGCGAGCGCTGCAGTACTGCTGGTCATGGCCGTGCTGTCGGCGTACCGCGAGGCGCTGAAGAACGAACCGATTCGCCCGGGTCTCGAACGGGGCGGCGTGCCCTATATCGAGGAATTCGAATCGTAAGAATTTGTATCTGGAAAATCGGTAATTTGTTTCTGCTTCGGCACTCGGTCCGGCAATATCGACCGGGTTGAAAGGATTATATTTTTTCCGGAATCATTGGGCAATCAGTCCATATCGAAAATGAGCGGAGTCGAATTGGCAGTACCGTCGATTCTCGATATGCCGTTCGGAACACAATCGCGCCGGGTCGCTGGTCGACGCGGCGCAGTCAACGCAATCAGGATGCGAACATGTTGAAAGTCACCAAGGCCGTGTTCCCCGTTGCCGGTCTCGGCACGCGGTTCCTCCCGGCAACGAAGGCGAGCCCGAAGGAAATGTTGCCCGTCGTCGACAAGCCGCTGATTCAGTACGCGGTCGAGGAAGCGATCAACGCCGGTATCACCGAGATGATCTTCGTCACCGGGCGCAGCAAGCGCGCGATCGAGGATCACTTCGACAAGTCCTACGAGATCGAGGCCGAGCTCGAGGCGCGCGGCAAGGAAAAGCTGCTGGAGCTCGTGCGCGGCATCAAGCCGAGCCATGTGAACTGCTTCTACGTGCGCCAGCCGGAAGCGCTCGGCCTCGGCCACGCGGTGCTGTGCGCGGAGAAGCTGGTGCACGGCGAGCCGTTCGCGGTGATCCTCGCCGACGACCTGCTGCACGGCGAACAGCCGGTGCTGAAGCAGCTCGTCGACGTGTTCGACCACTATCACAGCTCGGTGATCGGGGTCGAGACGATCCCGCGCGAGGACAGCCGTTCGTACGGCGTCGTCGAGGGCCGTGAATGGGAAGAGGACATCATCAAGCTGTCGGGCATCATCGAGAAGCCGGCGCCGGAAGACGCGCCATCGAATCTCGGCGTGGTCGGCCGCTACGTGTTCATGCCGACGATCTTCGATCACCTGCGCAAGCTCAAGCCGGGCGCCGGCGGCGAGCTGCAGCTGACCGATGCGGTCCAGTCGCTGCTCGCGAACGAGCAGGTGCTCGCGTATCGCTACTACGGTACGCGCTTCGACTGCGGCAGCAAGATCGGCTATCTCAAGGCCACCGTCGAACTCGCGCTCCAGCATCCGGAAGTGAGCCGCGAATTCGAGGCCTACCTGCGTACCTGCTTGCCCGCGCTGGCTGCTGTCGCCTAAGCAGCCGCGCGCTCCGTTGTTTCAGGTGGTGGTTGTTCCGTTGGCCCCGGCCGCTCGCGCGCCGGGGCTTTTTTGCGTGTACAGGTGCGCGGGTGCGCGATCGTGGTGCGCGCCGTCCGCGAGTTTGCCGTGGTGGATTCATTGCTTCGAGAGCGGTGCCGCGTGCGGAGCGGGGCGCACTGACGAGAACGGGCGTCACGCCTGAAACCGGTGCCGCGGCGGGCGACCGGGTGAGCGGATCGGCGGTTTGATTGCATGATGCGCATCGCCGGTCGTGACCGCACCGGTTCTTCCGGCGCCGGTCGATGACGCGACGTCTCGCTGGCCCGGCGTCAGTTCCGGGGTGTGAACCGAATCGCGGTTTTCCCGTTCGATCGTTGCCGCGTCCGTGCGGCGTTCAACGCGCCGACGTGCTCGGCCGCGCGACGAAATGCCGGGCCAGCATCGCGGTGACCGGTTTCTTGAAATCGAGCAGCCGCTTTTCGAGATAGCGCCAGGACAGGTGCGCGAGCAGCACGGCGAATGCGAACTGCAGCATCTCGGATAGCGTGTCGCGGACGATTTCCGGTATGGCCACGTGTGCGACGTGCGCGGGCAGCACGCCGAAACGCGCCGGAATCAGGTTGTGGAACAGGTAGAAGCCGTAGCTGATCGTGCCGAGATAGACGAGCGGCGCCCAGTCGAGCAGCGCCACGACCGGATGCTCGGGTTCGCTGATAATCCACAGCAGCAGCGCGCCGAGCGATGCGGACAGGCCGAGATCCGCGAGCCCCGCGAGCGTGTCGGGCAATGCCGTGCACGCGGGCAGCACGAGGAAGAACACGACGCCTGTCGCGCCGAGCCAGCCCGGCGGAACGCGGCGCACGGCGGCCGTGCCGCGATCGGCGAGCGCCATTGCGCCGACGCCGCCAAGCGCGATCAGCGCGAAATTCCACGGGGAGAACGCGTAGATCAGTACCGGCGATGCGTCGGACAGGTAGAGCGCGAGATGCGCGAGCGCACACAGCACGACGGCCGCGATGCCGAGCGCGACGTGTCGCGCGGCGGGCACCGCGAGCAGTGCGAGCGGTGCAATCAGATAGAACTGCTGTTCAACCGCGAGGCTCCAGAAGTGCGACGTGGAGCCCGGCCAGCCGTCCTTGACGACGCCGATCCAGTAATTCGACAGGAACACCGCATGCCACGCGAGCCCGAGATTGACGCCGCGCTGGTAGAACAGCGCGTGCGCGATCGCGAGCGCGGCGAGCAGCAGGTAATAGACGGGAAAGATCCGCAGCGCGCGTTTCGCGAGGAACAGCGCGAGCGCATGGCGGCGCGTCATGGTGCCGCACTCGACCGCCTGGCGGTTGCGATGCAGCTCGCCGACGATCAGGAATCCGCTGATGAGGAAAAACGTCCACACGCCCAGCTTGCCGACGTCGACGGCAAGGACGTGGCCCTTGTGGGACAGGAAAACGAGGATGACGGCGAGGGCTCGCAGGCCGTCGAGTCCTTTGACGTATCTGGCTTCGCGCATGGAGGCATCCGGGCATTGAGCGAGCCCAGTATAGGTGCGCAAATATCGAACGTAATTCGCAATCGGGTGCCTACGTGAAGGCGTTTTTTGATGCTGGAGCGTCGATGAAATCGGTCGCATGCAAAAAAACCTGCGGGAAACCCCGCGAAAACGCATAAAAGTACTGCACGAAGCGTCAAGGCGCTTGTAGAATCCGGCGTTGAAGCGCGCGCGTTGCACGCTTCGTGTATCCAACGACCACACCTGGTAGGAGAAACATGGCGACTTCCGCAAAAAAGGTGGCCAAGAAGGCTGCCGCACCGGTCACCAAGAAAGTGGCTGCTAAAAAGGCTGCGCCCGCGAAGAAAGTAGTGGCCAAGAAGGTTGTCGCGAAGGCGGCACCGGCTGCTCCGACGCCGCTGAAGGACAAGTTCACGAAGGCATCGCTCGCAACGCACATCGCTGAGCGCGCAGCTGTCGAAGTGAAGGCTGTCAAGGCAGTGCTCGTCGCACTCGAGAACGTCGTGCTGGGCTCGGTCCACAAGAAGGGCGCGGGCGAGTTCACGCTGCCGGGTCTGCTGAAGATCACGGCACAAGTCGTGCCGGCGAAGAAGAAGCGCTTCGGCAAGGATCCGTTCACGGGCGAAGAGCGTTGGTTCCCGGCGAAGCCGGCCAGCGTGCGCGTGAAGGCACGTGCGCTGAAGAAGCTGAAGGACGCGGCAGCGTAATGCTGCGCAGCGGTTGCCGAATGCATGTCGGCAGCCGCTGCGATGTCCGACGATCCCCGTACGCGAAAGCGTGCGGGGATTTTTATTGCGCTGCGCAAATCGCGCGGCAGCGAAGCAGCGAAATCGTGGAAGGTCCGGTTCGACGCGTGACGTACGCCGGATGACGTGCCGCACGTGCGCGATGACGAACGGTATCGTCACCCTTACTTGCGCTCGCTGCACTTGTTGCGTGCGCATCGCGAGACACACGCATCGTGACTGAATTCATTCCCGACGAAATCGCAGCCCAGGTCGCCGCCGCGTGCGACACGATCGAACGGCATCTCGGTGCGACGCTGAAGGCGATCCACCTGTTCGGATCGGCGCTCGATGGCGGACTGAAACCGCGCAGCGACATCGACCTGCTGGTGACGGTGTCGGCCCGGCCCGACGAGCCGGCGCGGCACGCGCTGATGCTCGACCTGCTCGCGGTGTCGGCACCGCCCGGCCGCGCCGACGGCATGCGCGCACTGGAAGTGACCGTCGTCGCGCACGATGAAGTCGTGCCGTGGCGTCATCCGGCACGGCGCGAATTGCAGTTTGGCGAATGGCTGCGTCGCGACCTCGAAGCCGGCATCGTCGAACCGGCGCTCGTCAATCACGATCTGGCGATCCTGTTGACGAAGGTGCGGCAGCACAGTGTCGTGCTGGCCGGTCTGCCGGCGGTCGTGCTGCTCGAGCCGGTGCCCGCGCAGGATTTTGTCGCCGCACTGCTCGCGACCGTCGCGCAGTGGAATGCCGAACCGGACTGGCGCGGCGACGAGTGCAATGTGGTGCTTGCGCTCGCGCGCATCTGGTACAGCGCCGCGACCGGCAGGATCGCGCCCAAGGACGTCGCCGCGACATGGGTGCTGGAGCGTCTGCCGGAAACTTACCGGCCGGTTGTAGCCGCGGCGCGCGCCGCCTATCTCGGCGGCGGGGAAGATGCGACGATCCTGTCGGGCGAACCCCTCGCCGCATTTATCGGCTACGCGCGGCGGACTATCGAATCGATGCTGTCGACGTAGCGGCAGATGCCGCGAACGTGACCGGCGTGCGGGCGATACCGATGCGGATCATGGGCATGTGCGCGGTAGCCGCACGCGCATGCGGTCGAGCCGGATGCCTGTCGGCGACCCGGCGCGTCATCGCGCACGCGCTGTGCGGCGTGCTGCGTCAGCCGGCCGTACCGGCATAGGCGGCCTTCAGCGCGGCGTCGTCGAGCTTGATCATCTGCATCATCGCGGCGGCCACGCGCGTGGCCTTGACCGTGTCCCGGTCGGACACCATCGGGATCAGCGTTTCCGGAACGATCTGCCACGAGACGCCGTAGCGGTCCCTCAGCCAGCCGCAGGCGTCGGCCGTGCCGCCGTTGTCGAGCAAGGCGTTCCAGTAGCGGTCGAGTTCCGCCTGGTCGGCGCAGCTGACCAGCAGCGAGATCGCGTGGTTGAACGTATCGGTGCGCGGGTGGCTCATCGCGAAGAACGGCTGCCCGAACAGCTCGAACTCGACCATCCGCGTGCCGTCGGTGCCGGGCACCGCGGTGACGCGCACGACGCGCGAATCCGGAAAGATGCGTGCATAGAAGGCTGCGGCTTCTTCGGCTTCCGCCGCGTACCAGAGGAAAGGCGTGATCTTCTGAATCGTCATGGCGTATCTCCTGTCTGTATTGGCCGGGGCGCAAATCGCGTGCCGACATCGATACGACGAATGAAGACCGCCGAAATCGACACGCCGGAGCGAACGACCGTCGCACCGGATCCATGGCACCGACAGTGCGGATGGTAGCCATCCGGCGCGCACACAGCGAGAGACCCCTGCGTCAGGAAATCGCGTTTCCGGCGCATTGCAGCCGCCAGGCGCCGCTGCCGGCAGGCCGACGTGCATCGGGTGCCGGGACATCGGCCGTCGGCCGGTGCGGGCCGTACCGGCCCGCCGGCGACGGACGAAAAAAAAGCCAGCCACGGCCGAAACCGATGACTGGCTTTCCAGTTCGGCGGCAAGGCGTCAGAGACGCCATGCACGCCGGGTACGTCGTTTTTAGAACTTGTGGCGCAGGCCGAGAGCGACCAGCTCTTGCGACTTCGTGCCGGCGTAGCCGTACGAGCCGATCGACGCTTGTGCTGCCGACGTCGTGCCGTCCGTGTTGAGTTGCGTGCCGCTTGCGTGCTGATAAGCGCCGACCAGGTAGACGTCCGTGCGCTTCGACAGCGAGTAGTCCGCACCCAGCGAAACCTGATGGTACTTGGCGTCCGTGTTGCCGCTAGCCTTCGTGTACGAATAGCCGAGGCCGAGCAGCAGCGGCGGCGTGATCTGGTACGTCGCGAACGCGCGGCCCGTGTTGTACTTCTGGGTCGAGCTGAAGCCCGAGGCTGCGTCCGGCTTGTACTGTGCGTTGCTGTAGCCGAGGCCGAGCGTCACCGGGCCGATCACGTACTGACCTGCAACTTGTGCGATCGCGATCGACTTAGCCGTCACGTAAGCCGCGTTGATCGGGCCGTCGACGATGTTGTCCGACGTCGTCGAACCCCAGCCCGAGCGCAGGCCGGCGGTCGTCGGCGACGGGTTGTTCGCGTAGAAGTAGCCTGCAGCAACGCCGACCGGGCCGTTGTTGTATGCAGCTGCGACCGACCACGTTTGGCCAGCGCCCGTCTTGCCTGCCACGCCGCCGAGGGCGTACATGCCTTCAGCCTGGAAGCCTGCGAACACCGGCGACGTGTACTTGATCGCGTTGCTCACGCGCAGGCTGTTGTCGTTGTTGTCGACGTCGCCCGGCGTTGCGAACGTGCTGCCGAAGTAGTTGTCTGCCGTGACTGCCTGGACCAGGTCGACCAGCGGGTCGTACTGGCGGCCGAGCGTCAGCGTACCGTACTGGGCGCTTTCCAGGCCGACGAATGCCTGACGGCCGAACATGCGACCGCCCTGGTTAAATTTGCCGGTGCCCGGATCAAAACCGTTTTCCAACTGGAAGATCGCCTTCAGGCCACCGCCGAGGTCTTCAGCGCCTTTCAGGCCGAAGCGGCTGCCTTGCAGGTTGCCCGACAGCATTTGCCACGCGTTGTTACCTTGGCCGTCATTGCCGTGGACGTAGGCGATCGACGTGTCGATCACGCCGTACAGCGTCACGCTCGATTGAGCGTGAGCAGCGCCAGCGGCGCCCAGCAGGGCGAGCGAGAGGGTCGAGAGAGCGAGTTTCTTCATCGTTGAGTATCTCCACGCAAGTGATTCATCATTATTTGTTGCGGATTGGAGAATAGCTCAGTGCCATAGACGCAAGAAAGCTTAAAAAATAAAGTGTCTCGAAAAGGTAACAGCGAGAAAAAGTCTATATATATCAAGCACATCAACGACTGTTTCTGTTTTTGAAAAAGTTGACAATTGCTGCGATGCGATTGTTTCACTAGTTGATGCACATCGCAGCAGACCGCCTGTTTCGGCCAGTTAGTGTACGGAAACGGAGGCTTGCAAACGTTTGCGGTTGCGGCGACGAATGCGCTGGCAAGCAAAGAACATGACAACGCCACGCGAATGCGCGGCGGACACCATGGTTGCCAAGCGTTGGACGGGTGTGCGGGCGCGTGCCGCGATGTCGTGAAAAGGGTGGGTCAGTCGTCGCGCATGCGATCGGCAGGCCGATCGGCTTGAGCAGACGCGGCCGGTGCGGTACCGGCGAGCCGATGCGCGTTGCCGCGGGCCGCTGCGAATTCCGCGCCGAGCAGCAGCACGATCGCGGAGAAGTACAGCCACATCAGCAGGACCGCGAACGATCCGGCCGCGCCGAATGCGCTAGCGGTGCCCGCGTGCGCGAGGTACAGCGCGAACAGCTTCTTGCCGCCTGAGAACAGGATCGCGGACACGATGCCGCCGATCGCGGCGTCGCGCCACGCGACGCGCGCATCGGGCAGGAACTTCATCAACGATGCAAACGCAGCCGCGAGCACCGCGATGCCGACGAAGAACTGCACGAGGTTCGTGACGATCACGTACGGCGAATTGCCGAGCAGCCAGGTGCCGACGAACGTGATCGCGGTGTCGAGCACGAGCGACACGATCAGCAGGAACGCGACGCCGAGCACGAGCCCGAACGAGATCAGCCGCACGCGCACGAGCCCGAGCATGCTCGACCAGCGGCTTTCGGTGGCCGGCCAGATCACGCTGAGCGCGGCACTGAGCGACGCGAAGGTGGCCGACGCGCCGATCGCGAGCGCGGCGAACGAGATCAAGGTTGCGAGGCCGCCGCGCTCGCCCGCGCGGTGCGCGTTCTGCACGATCGTCTGGATGCTGGCCGCCGCGTCGTCGCCGATCAGCTGGTGCGCCTGTTCGAACACCTGGCCGCGCGCGGCGTCGTCGCCGTAGAACCAGCCGGCCACGGCAATCACCATCACGAGCATCGGTGCGAGCGAGAACGCGGAGAAAAATGCGATGCCCGCGGCCATTGCGGAGCAGCGGTCGGCCGAGAAACGCTTGAACGCGGTGAGGGCCCAGTTGGCCTGTTGTTGCGCGAGACGGGTGGCTTCGGAGGTGATCTGTCGTTTCATGACGGTTCGGTTGCGCGCGGAACGCGGATCATCGTTGGTAATCAGACAATTCAGTATTGATCCGAGGAATCGAACATAGTTGCGCGAACTGTCTATAATTCCTTTCAGTTTCCCCACCCCCACAATAACGCCGAGACCAGCCATGCTACAAATGTCCCGGCGCCAGTTCCTGAAGGTGACGGCTACGTCGCTTGCCGGATCGAGTCTAGCCCTGATGGGCTTCTCTCCATCCGAAGCGCTCGCCGAAGTCCGACAGTACAAGCTGGCGCGCACAGTCGAAACGCGCAACACCTGTCCTTACTGTTCAGTGGGTTGCGGCATCCTGATGTACAGCCTCGGAGACGGCGCGAAAAACGCCCAGCCGAGCATCATCCACATCGAAGGCGATCCCGACCATCCCGTCAATCGCGGCACGCTGTGCCCGAAGGGCGCGAGCCTGATCGACTTCATCCACAGCCCGAGCCGCCTGACGCACCCCGAGTATCGTGCGCCCGGCTCGGACAAGTGGGAACCGATCTCGTGGAATGACGCGCTCGACCGCATCGCGAAGCTGATGAAGGCCGATCGCGACGCGAACTTCGTCGAGACGGCGGAAGACGGTGCGAAGGTCAACCGCTGGCTGACCACCGGCATGCTGGCCGCGTCGGCGGGCAGCAACGAGGTCGGCTACCTGACGCACAAGACCATCCGCAGTCTCGGGATGCTCGCATTCGACAATCAGGCGCGTGTCTGACATGGCCCGACGGTGGCAGGTCTTGCCCCGACGTTTGGCCGTGGAGCGATGACGAACCATTGGGTCGACATCAAGAACGCGGACGTGATTCTCGTGATGGGCGGCAATGCAGCCGAGGCCCATCCGTGCGGTTTCAAGTGGGTAACGGAGGCGAAGGCGCACCGCAAGGCGCGGCTGATCGTCGTCGACCCGCGCTTTACGCGTACGGCCTCGGTGGCCGACTACTACGCGCCGATCCGCACCGGCACCGACATCGTCTTCCTGGGCGGCGTCATCAACTATCTGCTGACGAACGACAAGATCCAGCATGAGTACGTGAAGAACTACACGGACTTCTCGTTCATCGTGCGCGAGGATTTCGCGTTCAACGACGGCATCTATTCCGGCTACGACGCGGAGAAGCACGCGTACCCGGACAAATCGAGCTGGGACTACGAGCGCGGCGACGACGGCTTCGTGAAGGTCGACCCGACGCTGCAGCATCCGCGTTGCGTGTACAACCTGCTGAAGCAGCACTACGCGCGCTATACGCCGGACATGGTCCAGCAGACCTGCGGCACGCCGAAGGAGAAGTTCCTGAAGGTGTGCGAGATGCTCTCGACCACCGCCGTTCCCGGCCGCGCCGGCACGATCCTGTACGCACTCGGCTGGACGCACCACTCGATCGGCGCGCAGATGATCCGCACCGGCGCGATGGTGCAGCTGCTGCTCGGCAACATCGGCATCGCCGGCGGCGGGATGAACGCGCTGCGCGGCCACTCGAACATCCAGGGGTTGACCGACCTCGGGCTGATGTCGAACCTGCTGCCGGGCTACATGACGCTGCCGATGCAGTCCGAGCAGGATTTCGACGGCTACATCAAGAAGCGCGTGCAGCTGCCGCTGCGGCCGAACCAGTTGAGCTACTGGAAGAACTACAAGGCCTTCCACGTCAGCTTCATGAAGTCCTGGTGGGGCGATTCGGCGACCGCCGAGAACAACTGGGGCTACGACTACCTGCCGAAGCTGGACAAGCAGTACGACCTGCTGCAGGTGATCGAGCTGATGAATGCCGGCAAGATGAACGGCTACATCTGCCAGGGCTTCAACCCGCTTGCGGCGTCGCCTTCGAAGGTGAAGACGGCAGCCGGCCTCGCGAAGCTGAAGTGGCTCGTGATCATGGATCCGCTCGCGACCGAGACGTCCGAGTTCTGGAAGCATCATGGCGACTACAACGACGTCGATTCATCGAAGATCCAGACCGAGGTGTTCCGCCTGCCGACCACGTGCTTTGCGGAGGAAAACGGTTCGCTCGTGAGTTCGAGCCGCGTGCTGCAATGGCACTGGAAGGGTGCGGAGCCGCCGGGTGAGGCGCGTAGCGACCTCGAGATCATGTCGGGGCTGTTCCTGCGCATGCGCAAGATGTATCAGACCGACGGCGGCAAGTATCCGGATCCGATCGTCAACCTGACCTGGCCGTACGCGAACCCGGAAAGCCCGACGCCCGAAGAGCTCGCGATGGAGTTCAACGGGAAGGCGCTCGCCGATCTGCCCGATCCGAAGGATCCGGCCAAGACGCTCGTGAAGAAGGGCGAGCAGCTGGCCGCGTTCGCGCAGTTGAAGGACGACGGCACGACCGCGAGCGGCTGCTGGATCTTCTGCGGTGCGTGGACGCAGGCCGGCAACCAGATGGGGCGGCGCGACAACTCCGACCCGACCGGCATCGGCCAGACGCTGAACTGGGCGTGGGCGTGGCCGGCGAACCGGCGGATCCTGTACAACCGCGCGTCGTGCGACGTCGCCGGCAAGCCGTTCGACCCGACCCGCAAGCTGATCGGCTGGAACGGCAGCGCGTGGAAGGGGGCCGACATTCCCGACTTCAAGGCGGACGAATCGCCCGAAAACGGGATGGGGCCGTTCATCATGAACCCGGAAGGCGTCGCTCGCTTCTTCGCCCGGGCGGGGATGAACGAAGGTCCGTTCCCCGAGCACTACGAGCCGTTCGAGACGCCGCTCGACGCGAACCCGCTGCACCCGAACAACCCGCAGGCGCTGAACAACCCGGCTGCCCGCGTGTTCCCGGACGACCGCGCGTCGTTCGGCAAGGTGGCGGATTTCCCGCACGTGGCGACGACGTACCGGCTGACCGAGCATTTCCACTACTGGACCAAGCATGCGCGGCTGAACTCGATCATCCAGCCCGAGCAATTCGTCGAGATCGGCGAAGACCTCGCGAAGGAAGTCGGCGTCGCGCATGGCGAGCGCGTGAAGGTGTCGTCCAAGCGCGGCTACATCATCGCGGTCGCCCTCGTCACGAAGCGGATCAAGCCGCTGACGGTCGACGGCAAGAAGGTCCAGACGGTCGGCGTCCCGTTGCACTGGGGCTTCAAGGGTCTGACGAAGCCCGGCTATCTCGCCAATACCCTGACTCCGTCCGTGGGCGACGGCAACTCCTATACACCGGAATTCAAGTCGTTCCTGGTGAAGGTCGAAAAGGCGTAAGGGGAAAGAGATGGCATTGCAATCGCTGGATATCAAGCGCGTCTCGGCCACCACGACGCCACCGCCCACGGTGCGCGAACCGGTGACCGGGAGCGTCGCGAAGCTGATCGACGTATCGAAGTGCATCGGCTGCAAGGCATGCCAGACGGCATGCATGGAGTGGAACGACCTGCGTGACGAGGTCGGCACCAACGTCGGTGTGTACGACAACCCGGCCGACCTGACCGAGCATTCGTGGACGGTCATGCGGTTCTCCGAATACGAGAACCCGGCGGGCGACCTCGAGTGGCTGATCCGCAAGGACGGCTGCATGCATTGCGAGGATCCGGGCTGCCTGAAGGCGTGTCCGTCGCCGGGCGCGATCGTGCAGTACAACAACGGGATCGTCGATTTCCACGAGGAGAACTGCATCGGTTGCGGCTATTGCGTGACCGGCTGCCCGTTCAACGTTCCGCGGATCTCGAAGAAGGATCATCGCGCGTACAAGTGCACGCTCTGTTCCGACCGCGTCGCGGTCGGCCAGGAACCGGCCTGCGTGAAGACCTGCCCGACGGGCGCGATCGTGTTCGGCACCAAGGAGGACATGAAGCAGCACGCGGCCGAGCGGATCGAGGACCTGAAGGAGCGCGGCTTCGAGCATGCGGGGCTGTACGACCCGCAAGGCGTCGGCGGTACGCACGTGATGTACGTGCTGCACCACGCGGACAAGCCGTCGCTGTACCACGGGCTGCCCGACAACCCGTCGATCAGCCCGATGGTGAAGCTGTGGAAGGGCATCGCGAAGCCGCTCGCGGTTGCCGGCATCGCGCTGACGGCGCTCGCCGGGTTCTTCCACTACGTCCGGGTCGGTCCGAACGAGGTGAGCGACGAAGAGGAATCGGCCGCGCGCAACGAGGCGCGACGCATCAAGGAGGACGCGAAATGAATCACGACGACCCCAACCTGATCGTCCGCTACTCGGCGAACGAGCGCACGAACCACTGGATCACCGCGATCACGTTCGTGCTGCTCGCGCTGTCCGGGCTCGCGCTGTTTCATCCGTCGATGTTCTGGCTGACCGCGCTGTTCGGCGGCGGCCAGTGGACGCGGATCCTGCATCCGTTCGTCGGCCTCGTGATGTTCGTGTCGTTCGCGATCCTAGTGGTGCGCTTCTGGCACCACAACGCGCTCGACGCGGACGACCGGCAGTGGCTCAAGCAGATCGGCGACGTGCTGACCAACCAGGAAGACAAGCTGCCGCCTGTCGGGCGCTATAACGCCGGGCAGAAGCTGCTATTCTTTACGCTGGTGGCGTGCCTGCTGCTGCTCCTGCTGTCGGGAGTCGTGATCTGGCGGCGCTACTTCTCGTTCTACTTCCCGATCGGGGTGATCCGCGCGGCCGCTGTCGTGCATGCCGTGGCGGCATTCGTGCTGATCGCGAGCATCATCGTGCACATTTACGCGGCGTTGTGGGTGAAGGGCTCGATCGGCGCGATGGTGCGCGGCACCGTCACGCTGGGCTGGGCTCGCAAGCATCACCCGAAGTGGTTCCGTGAAAGCGTGAAATAACGCACCGGAGCGGGGCGGCTCGCCGATCGCGGCGGGTTGCTCCGGTCCTTCACCGGAACCGCCCGAAAGCGCCGATGCGTCGGCGCTTGTTTATTTGGAAGACATTTTTGTGACACAACGCATTCTCGAACCGACCGAGATCTCGGCACTCGATCATTCGGCCATCCCGCGCTTTCGCCTGCCGGAGCGCGCCACCGCGTTCTCGGCGCGCGCCGCGCGGCTGCGCAAGCTGGCCGACCTGAACCCGATCAGCGGCTACCTGCGGCTGATGGCCACCGTCGCCGATGCGCAGCACGCGACGCTGCAAACGCTGGAGCTACCGCTGCCGTCGAAGGAAGCGATCGCGCGTGCGCAGCAGCATTCGATGCCGCTCGTGCCGGCGCTCGACGGCGAGCGCGATCCGCGTTGGCGTGCCGTGCTGTACGAACTGCTCGACCGCGTCGAAGGCGCCGGGCTCGTCAACCCGCAGCTCGCGAAGCTGCTCGACCGGCTGCGCCTGATGTCGCCCGCCGAACTCGACGCGCAGGCCGACGCGATCCTCGCGCTGCGCTTCGCCGAAGTCGACCCGGCCACCGCGCCGTTCCTGATGGCCGCGCTGCAGGTCGTCTGGACCGATCTCGCCAGCCGCGTTTCACCGGTCGACGTCCCGTATCTCGACCAGCCGGGGCTGTGCCCTGTGTGCGGCACGCATCCGGTCGCGAGCGTCGTGCGGGTCGGCGGCCAGTACCAGGGCTACCGTTTCCTGCAATGCGGGCTGTGCACGACCGAGTGGCACATGGTGCGCACGAAGTGCTCGCACTGCGATTCGACGAAGGGCATCGCGTATCACGGGATCGAGGGCGGCAGCGAAGCCGTCAAGGCCGAATCGTGCGACGAGTGCAAGACCTATCGCAAGATCGGCTATCAGGACAAGGACTACGAGTTCGAGCCGCTGGCGGACGATCTCGCGAGCCTCACGCTCGACCTGCTGATGAACGAAGCCGGCTACCAGCGCAGTTCGCCGAACCCGCTGCTGTGGCCGGATGTCTCGCGGGAAGCGGAATGAAGGCCGGGGCCGGGGCCGCGCGCGAGCGCAGGCGCCGGCCCACTGCGAAGCATGAGACTGGAGCCACCACGACGTGACCGAACCCGGTGTAAATGAATTGAATGCCGTGCTGGCGCGCGTGCCGTCGGTCGAGCGCGTGTTGACGTCGGCACCGCTGCAACCGCTGCTCGCCGACTACGGTCGCACGCGCGTGCTGAACGCGGTGCGCGCCGAGCTCGACCGCTGGCGTACCGCCGCGCAGCACGATCCGACGTCGGCCGAACCGCTCGACGAGCCGCGCATCGCCGCGGCCGTCGCGCGCACGCTGGCCGCGCAGAGCACGGGCGCGGTGCGCGCCGTGTTCAACCTGACCGGCACCGTGCTGCACACGAACCTCGGGCGCGCGCTGTTGCCTGACGACGCGGTGCGCGCGGTGGTCGACGCACTCACGCGCCCGGTTAACCTCGAATTCGACCTCGCCACGGGCCGTCGCGGCGATCGCGACGACCTGATCGACGATCTGCTGTGCGAACTGACGGGCGCGGAAGCCGCGACCGTCGTCAACAACAACGCGGCGGCCGTGCTGCTGGCGCTGTCGGCGCTTGCGACGAAGCGGGAAGTCGTCGTGTCGCGCGGCGAACTGGTCGAGATCGGCGGCGCATTCCGCATTCCCGACATCATGAGTCGCGCGGGCGCCAAGCTGCGCGAGATCGGCACGACCAACCGCACCCATCTGCGCGATTACGCGGACGCAATCGGCCCGCGCACCGCGCTGCTGATGAAGGTGCACTGCAGCAACTACGCGATCAGCGGCTTCACGAAGGAGGCGACGCTCGCCGAACTCGCGCCGCTCGCGCGCGAGCACGGGCTGCCGGTTGCCGTCGATCTCGGCAGCGGCACGCTCGCCGACCTGTCGCAATGGGGCCTGCCGCACGAGACGACCGTGCAGGAAACCATTGCCGCCGGCGCAAACGTTGTCACGTTCAGCGGAGACAAGCTGCTCGGCGGGCCGCAGGCCGGCCTGATCGTCGGGGATCGCGCGCTGATCGCGAAGATCAAGAAACATCCGCTCAAGCGCGCGCTGCGCGTCGGCAAGCTGACGCTCGCGGCGCTCGAACCCGTGCTGCGTCTTTACCAGTCACCCGAGTTCCTGCGTGACCGGCTCACGACGCTGCGCCTGCTGACGCGCCCGCAGCGCGAGATCGCCGAGGCCGCCGAACGCGTGCGTCCGGCGCTGCAGGCCGCGCTCGGCAGCGGTTTCGACGTGACGGTCGAGCCGATGTTCAGCCAGATCGGCAGTGGCGCGCTGCCGGTCGACCAGTTGCCGAGTGCCGGGCTCGTCGTGCGCACGGCGGACGGCAAACGCGGCGGCCGCGCGCTTGCGCAACTCGAGAAACGGCTGCGCGAATGGCCGCGCCCGGTGATCGGCCGCGTGGCCGACAATGCACTGCGGCTCGACCTGCGCTGCCTCGAAGCCGCCGACGAGGCGGTGCTCGTCGCACAGTGCGTGCCGCCCGCAGGGACCGCTGCATGATCGTCGGTACCGCCGGACACATCGACCACGGCAAGACGACGCTGGCGCGCGCGCTGACGGGCGTCGATACCGATCGCCTGAAGGAAGAGAAGGCGCGCGGTATCTCGATCGAACTCGGTTACGCGTATACGCCGCTCGACAACGGCGACGTGCTCGGCCTGATCGACGTGCCGGGCCACGAGAAGCTGATTCATACGATGGCGGCCGGCGCGTGCGGGATCGACTTCGCGCTGCTCGTGATTGCCGCCGACGACGGTGTGATGCCGCAGACGCGCGAGCATCTCGCGATCCTGCAACTGCTCGGCGTCACGCATGGCGCCGTCGCGCTGACGAAGTGCGATCGCGTCGACGCCGCGCGCGTGGCGGAAGTGCGCGACGAGATCGTCACGTGGCTGAGCGATTCGACGCTGGCCGGCGTGCCGATCTTCGAAACGCGTGCGACGGCCGTGGACGATCCGGGCGTCGCCGCGTTGAAGCGTCACCTGGCCGACGCGGCGATCGCGTGGCGTGCCCGCCGCGACGACGGGCTGTTCCGGCTCGCGGTCGATCGCGTGTTTACGCTCGCGGGGCAGGGCACGGTCGTGACGGGCACCGCGTTCGCGGGCCGCGTAGCGACCGGCGACACGCTCGCGATCGTGCGTACGGGCGGCGCTGCGCGCGTGCGCAGCATCCATGCGCAGAACCGGCCGGTCGAGGCCGGCCGCGCGGGCGAGCGTTGCGCACTGAATCTGGCCGGGGTCGACAAGGCCGATGTCGAGCGGGGAGACACCGTCGCCGATGCGCGGCTCGTCGCGACGTCGCCGCGTCTCGACGTCGAGCTGACGCTGCTCGAGGATGCGGGGCTCACGCTGACGCACTGGGCGCCGCTGCACGTGCATCTCGGCACGCTGCATCGCGTTGCGCATGTCGCGCTGCTCGATGGCGATACGCTCGCGCCTGGCCAGCGGATGCGCGTGCAACTGATATTCGATGAGCCGGTGTTTGCGTTACCGGGCGACCGGTTCATCGTCCGCAATCCGCAGGCGACGCGCACGGTCGGCGGCGGCCGCGTGCTCGACCCGTTCGGGCCGGCGCGCAAGCGTCGGACGCCCGAGCGCCGCGCGTGGCTCGACGCGCTTGCCGAATGGCTCGACGAAGGGCGCCTCGATGCGCTGCTCGCGCAGGCGCCGCACGGCATCCCGCGCGCGATGCTCACGCATCTGACGGGTTTCGCGCCGAACGTGCTGGCGTTGCCGGATGACGCGCTGGCGATCGGGCAGCGCGACGTCGCGTCGAACGACGGTGCGGTGATTGCGCATGCGCACTGGCGTGCGTTGCAGATGCGGGCGATCGAGACGCTGCACACGTATCACGAGCGCATGCCCGACGAGCAGGGGCTCGACGCCGCGCGCTTGCGGCGGATGGCCGCGCCGCTCGCCGGCGATGCGCTGTGGCGCGCACTCGTCGATGCGCTGGTGGCCGGCGGCGAAGTTGCGCGAAGCGGGCCGTGGCTGCACCTGCCGTCGCATTCGGTGAGCCTCGAGCCGCGTGAGGAAGCGCTGGCGCGGCAACTGCTGCCGCTGATTCATGCAGGGCGCTTCGATCCGCCGTGGGTGCGCGACCTGGCCCGCGACGCGGGCGCGGCCGAGGACGCGGTGCGTACCTTGCTGCGCAAGCTCGCGCGGCGCGGCGACGTGCACCAGGTCGTGCGCGACCTGTTCTATCACGCGGACGTCGTGCGCGAGCTTGCGGAGCTGGTCGCGCATCTCGCGCCGTCGCGCGACGACGGGCTCGATGCCGCGGCTTTTCGCGACGCGACGGGGCTCGGCCGCAAGCGCGCGATCCAGATTCTCGAGTTCTTCGATCGGGTTGGGTATACTCGCTTCCACCGCGATCTTCACTTCCTGCGGCCTGACAGCGGTTGGGCGGGTATTCAGGCGTAGGCGCTCGTTGTTCTTTTGGTTCTTTTCCCACGGAAGGCATTCGTATCCGGTGGTACGGCCGGGCTTCAAACTCGGTTGGGGGTGTCAGACACTCCCGGGTAGGTTCGACTCCTGCTGCCTTCCGCCAGTCGCCATTCCAGATGGGGGAGTAAAATGGCCCGCATTGGTCGAGATTGGTGATTTCATGGATTCGTCCGTACCGCTTCTGCTGGAAGCCGTTGATGCCGACAAGGCCAGGCTGGATGCGGCGCGCCCGCTTCCGCCGCATACGCTGGCGTCATTGCGCGAAAAGCTGATGCTGGAGTGGACATATCATTCGAATGCGATCGAGGGCAACACGCTGACGTTGCGGGAAACGAAGGTCGTGCTGGAAGGCATTACGGTTGGCGGCAAGTCGCTGCGCGAGCATTTCGAAGCCACGAATCATCGCGACGCGATTCTCTATGTCGAAGAAATCGTCGGCAAGCAGGAGACGCTTTCCGAATGGCAGATCCGGAATATTCACGGGCTGGTACTGAAGGGTATCGACGACGGCGAGGCGGGCAGGTATCGCCGGGAGAACGTCGTGATCGCTGGCGCAAGCACGACGCCACCGGATTTCCTGCATGTGCCGGCTGAAATGGCCGCGCTCATCGATTGGGACACGCAGGCGGGGGCGATGCATCCCGTGGCACGTGCCGCCGAACTGCATACGCGGTTCGTCAAGATCCATCCGTTTGTCGACGGCAATGGAAGAACAGGGCGGTTGCTGCTGAATTTCGAACTGATGAAGTCCGGCTATCCGCCTGCCGTCATTCGCAAGGAAGATCGGCTGGCTTACTACGATACGCTGGACGAGGCGTGCACAACTGACGACTACAGCGGCATTGCGCGCCTGGTGGCCGAGTCCGTCCAGCGCTCGCTCGATGTCTACCTCGGCGTGCTTGGATTGCGCACGTAGGCGAGCAATCCAGAACGCCTACCGGGACGGCCCGATCACTGGGGCGTCCCGTCTCGGCCGGTTACTTCGACTCCTGCTGCCTTCCGCCAGTCGCCGTGAACGCGGCAACCCCGTCCACCGCATCACAACCAGATAAACCTGCACGAACCCGTTCGTCGAAGCGGCGCTTCGTGCGCGACCGCATGTCGTGGCGCCTGCGCGGGCGGTCGTCGACGCTCGTCTGCAGCCCGGCGCGGTGCATCCTGCCTGACGCGTGAGCGTCGAAAGATGCTGGAAGGCCAGGGCGTCGGCACGTCCGGCTACACCGGCGCCGTGCTGTCCGGCGCGCGGCCGCGTTCCGCGCGCGCGCGTGGCGCATGCAACGTGACGCTGCAGCCGACGTCGACGTCGTTGAAGCGCAGCGTCATCCCGTGCATCGTCGCGATCGCGGCAGCGAGACTGAGCCCGAGGCCGCTGCCGGCCGTATGGCGGCTCGTCTCCGCACGATAAAAGCGCCGCAGTACCGCCTGCCGCTCGTCCGGCGCGATGCCCGGGCCGTTGTCTGCGATCGTGATACCAACCCCCGCCGAATCGCGAAACGGCTGGATCGACACGTGGCCGCCATCCGGCGCGAACTTGATCGCGTTGTCGACGAGATTGGCCAATGCCTCGAACAGCAGGTTGCGGTCGCCCTGCAATTCGAACGAAACATCCGGCACGCGCCGATAGTCGAGCGTAATGTGCTTGTTCTCGGCGGTTGGTTCGTAGTACTCGACGACGTCGTCGGTGACGGTGGCGAGATCCACGATGGAAAAATTCTGCTGGCGCGCGTGCGATTCGATTTCGGAGATGCGCAACAGTGCATTGAACGTGTGCAGGATGCTGCCGGCCTCGGCGATCGTGTCGTCGATTGCGGCGCGATAATCGGCCTCGCTGCGCGCGCGCCGCTGCGCGCGTTCGAGCCCCGCGAGCAGGCGCGTGAGCGGCGTACGCAGGTCGTGCGCGATTGCGTCGCACACGCCCTTGACCTCGTGCATCAGCCGCTCGATCTCGTCCAGCATGCCGTTGACGACATGCACGAGCCGCCCCATGTCGTCGTGTTTCGTATGGACCGGCAGCCGCAGGCTCAGGTTGCCGGACACGATCTCCTCGATCGAGCGCGTGACGGCGTCGAGCCGCCGCACCGCGCCGACGCCGACGAACGCGGCGCCGACGAGCCCCGTCAGCAGCATCAGCAGCCCGGCCGTCGCGAGCACGTGCAGCAGTTCCTCGTCGAAGTGATCGAGCTCGCGCGTGTTCTGGCATTGGAGCGCGGTGCGGCCGTCCGGCAACTGCGCGGCGATGCAGCGGCCCGGAACGCGGCGCTCCCCGCTCACGGTCAGTCGCATCGAAAAAGGCTTGTCGAAAACCGGGATCGGCGGGCGCTCGCCCATGTAGCCGCCCGCGACGTGCCTGCCCTGCGCGTCGAACAGGCCGAACGGCCGCTGCTGGCGCGGATCGAACTGGCTCTGGTGCGTGAAGCGCGCGGCGAGGTCGGCGTTGGCGTCGCGCACGGTGGCGGCGTGTTCGCGCACCAGCCAGTCGTCGATGCGTTCCGTCTCGAAGCCGGTGATCTCGACGTACAGATACGCGAACAGCACGAGCGACACGATGCCGAACATCGCGAGGAACAGCGTCGCGAGCCGGAAGCTGGTGGTGCGATGGAGGTCAGTCAGTTGCACGGAGCGTATATCCCGAGCCGCGTACCGTCCGGATCAGCGACAGCGCGCCGGTCGGATCGAGCTTCTTGCGCAGGCGGCTGACATGCACGTCGATCACGTTGGTGCGCTCGTCGAGCCGATAGCCCCAGACGGCCTCGAACAGCATCGTGCGGCTCACGGTCTGGTCGGCATGCCGCATCAGGAATTCGAGCAGCAGGTATTCGCGCGGCAGCAGCGCGACCGGCCGCCCGGCGCAGGTGACTTCGCGCGTCAGCAGGTCGAGCGACAGCGGCCCGACCTGGTAGGCGTGCTCGGCGCTCGCGGGCGCATCGCGCCGGCGCATCAGCGCGTCGAGGCGGGCCGTGAGCTCGATGAAGTCGAACGGCTTCGTCAGGTAGTCGTCGCCGCCCGCGCGCAGGCCGCGCACGCGCTCGTCGACCGCGGACAGCGCGCTCAGGATCAGCACGGGCGTGGTCACGCCGGCGCTGCGGATCGCCGCGAGCATGCCGAGCCCCTCGAGGCCGCCGGGCAGCATCCGGTCCAGCACGATCGCGTCGTACTGCTTCGCGACCGCGAGCATGAGGCCGTCGCGGCCCGTTCGCGCGGATTCGACCGTCCAGCCGTAGTCGGTGAGCGCGGAGACGATTTCGTCGAGGGTCTGATGATCGTCTTCGACGACCAGGAGTGTGGGCATCAGGGATCCGCCAGGGAAGGTGCATCGGCTCGCCGGTCGCGCGCGAAGCGTAAACTAGGCGCTGGCAGTATGCGCCGGCTTGTCCGACATCCGGTTCGCGCCAACATGAAATAAATTTAACCTAAATCGTTCCAGCATGCGGATCCTGATCGTCGAAGACGACGCGCGCGGCGCGCAGTTCATCGCGCGCGGCCTGACCGAGAGTGGCCACGTCGTGGATACGGCGGGCGACGGCGCGCTCGGCCTCGCGCTTGCGCGTGAGGGCATCTACGACGTGATCGTCACCGATCGGAAGCTGCCGGGGCTCGACGGCATCGAGCTGGTGCAGCGCCTGCGCGAGCACGATCGCGCGACGCCGGTGCTGATGCTGTCCGCGATCGCGGGCCTGGGCGACCGCGTCGCCGGGATCCGCGCCGGCTGCGACGACTATCTCGCCAAGCCGTATGCGTTCGCGGAGTTGCTGGCGCGCGTCGAGGCGCTGGCGCGCCGAGCCGACCGCTCGCGGCTGCAAGACGAATTGCGCGTGGCCGACCTGTCGCTCGACCGCCGCACGCGCCGTGCGAGCCGAGGCGGCCGCGACCTGCAGCTGCAGCATCGCGAATACCTGCTGCTCGAGTGCCTGATGCGCCATGCGGGGCAGGTCGTCACGCGCAGCATGCTGCTCGAGGCGGCCTGGGACTACCAGTTCGAGCCGCGCGGCAATGTGATCGACATGCACATGCACCGGCTGCGCGGCAAGGTCGACCGCGATTTCGCGCAGCCGCTGATTCATACCGTCGTCGGCGCCGGCTACATGGTGCGCGCGGGCGACTGAGCCGGCACGCGGCGCACGCCGCCGCGCATGAAATATAGTTCATCTTCGAGCGAAAGGCCGGACAGGAACGCGTCGCTATCCTCGTCGCATCATAGTTGCGAGGGAGTCGCTCCATGCTTCGGTCGAACGGTTCGCCGCCTTGGCGCGCCGCAACCCGCATGTCGGTTCGTTGCCGGGCCGCCGCCACGTTGCTGGCGGCTTCGCTTGCGCTGGCAGGCTGTTCGTTCGTGCCCGCCTACCAGCGGCCGGCCCAGGCCGCGCCCGCCGCGTGGAACGACGCCGCGCAGGCGTCGCTCGCCGGTACCGTGCCGGTGGCGAGCGGCTGGTGGCGCGCGTATGGCGACACCGCGCTCGATGCGCTTGTCGAGCGCGGCCTGCAGCACAACTATTCGCTCGCGTCGGCGCTTGCCAGTGTCGACGAGGCACGCGCCAACGCGGAAAAGGCCGGCGCGCCGCTCTATCCGTCGCTATCGCTGAACGGTACGTTCGACCGTAGTCATCACCGCAGCGGCAGCAGCGGTTCGTCGGGCTCGGGAAGTTCGAGCCGCAGCCAGAGCCTGTTCGCCGAGGCGAGCTATGAGATCGATTTCTGGGGCCGCAACGCGGCCAACGCAAACGCGGCGGGCATGCTCGCGCAAGCCGCGGGCTTCGACCGCGACACGGTCGCGCTGACCCTGACCGCATCGATCGTCGATACCTATTTCCAGGTGCAGAGCCTGCGGCAGCGCGTGGCGCTCGCGCAGTCGATCTCGGCGAATGCCGCGCGCATCCTCGCGTTGCTGCAGGCCCAGCGGGCGGCGGGCGTCGCGACCGAGCTGCAGGTGCAACAGCAGCGCAACGTGCTCGCGAGCTTCGACGCGACGATCCCGGCGCTGCGCCAGCAGCTCGGGCAGAACCTCCATCTGCTCGCGACCCTCGTCGGTGCTGTGCCCGAGGGCTTCGACGTCGCGGCGGTGCCGCTCGCGGGTATCGCGGTGCCGCAACCGCGCCCGAACCTGCCGGCCAGTCTGCTCGACACGCGCCCGGACATTCGCGCGTCCGAAGCGCGCTTGCAGGCGGCCAACTACGACGTCGGGGCGGCGCGCGCCGCGTTCTTTCCGAACCTCGTGCTGACGGCTGACGGCGGGCTGAGCAGCAGTGCGCTGTCGCATTTCCTGTCGAGCCCGTTCGCGAGCGTGGCCGCCGCGCTGACCGCGCCGATCTTCGACGGTGGTGCGCTGCGTGGGCAACTGCACGCGACCGAGGCGGCGTCCGCGAAGAGCGTCGCCGACTACCGGCAGACGATCGTCACCGCGCTGCAGGACGTCGAGGACATGCTGAGCGCTGCGTCGCAGCAGCAGCAGGTCGAGACGGCCGACCAGGAGGCCGCCGATGCAGCGGGCAAGGCCGCGCAGCTCGCCGAGGCGCAGTACCGCAGCGGCACCGTCGATTTCCTCACCGTGCTCGATACGCAGCGTACGCGCTACCAGTCCGACGACGCGCTCGTGCAGACGCGCCTGGCGCGGCTGCAGGCCTCCGTCGGATTGTTCCGTGCGTTCGGCGGCGGCTTCGGCGTGACGGAACGCGCGCCGGCCGTGGCCAGCGCGATCGCTCCCGCCGCGTTGCCCGACACTTCATCCCATTCCCTCGTGCCATGAATCACGCTGCCGATCTTCCTCCGCAACAACCGCCGCGGCGCGGCCGCCGCCTTTCGCCCGGGTTCGCCGTCGGCGCCGCCGCCGCGCTCGCACTCATCGTCTGGTGGCAGTGGCCGAGACAAGCGGCACATGCCGCCGTGCCGGCCGTGCCCGTCGTCGCCGGCCATCCGGTGCTGGCCGATTTCCCGATCCGTGCCGTCGCGGTCGGCACCGTGCAGGCGCGCAACGCTGTTGACGTGAAGGTCCGCGTCGATGGCCAGTTGCAGCGTGTGCTGTTCGCAGAAGGACAGGACGTCAAGGCCGGCCAGGTGCTCGCGCAGCTCGACCAGGGGCCGCTCACTGCCCAGTTGCACCAGGCGGAGGCGACGCAAGGCAAGGATCAGGCAAGTCTCGAGAACGCAAAGCTCGATTTCGACCGCTATTCGAAGCTCGTCGGCATCGGCGCGGCGACGACGCAGAGCGTCGATACGGCGCGCGCGCAGGTCGAGGCGCTTGCGGCGACGGTCGCGGCCGATGCGGCGATCGTGCAGAACGATCGCCTGCAACTGGGCTTCACGACGCTGACGGCGCCGTTCGCCGGGCGCGTCGGCGCGCGCGAGGCCGATCTCGGCGCGATCGTGCATCCGGGCGACGCGACGGGCATCGTGACCGTTACGCAGATGGAGCCGATCGACGTGCAGTTCTCGGTGCCGCAGGACGTGCTGCCCGACGTGCTGGCCGGCCAGCAGAGCGCGCCGTTGCCCGTGACCGTCACGGCACGCACGGGCGGCGCGCCGCTCGCGCAGGGCACGTTGAGCTTCATCGACAGCCAGGTCGACCGCACCACCGGCCAGATCAAGCTGAAGGGCGCGTTTGCCAACACCGATCGCAAGCTGTGGCCGGGCGAGCTCGTCAATGCGCAGGTGCTGCTGCGCACCGACCGCCAGCGGCTCGCGGTGCCGAGCCGCGCGATCGTCAACACGCAGGCGGGCCCACAGCTCTTTGCGATCGATGCGTCGGGCAAGGCGCAACTGCGCGCGGTGCGCACGGGTGCCGCGGTCGACGGGATGATGGAGATCGTGAGCGGCGTCGCTGCCGGCGATCTCGTCGTGTTCGAAGGACAGAGCCGCCTCAATCCGGGGACGCCGGTTGCGGCGAAGCGCGTCGACGCGCGCGATGAAGCCGCGGCACCCGCGCCGGCTGCCACGCTGGACGCATCGTCATGAGCCTGCTCGAACTGTTCATCCGCCGGCGCATCGCGACGTCGTTCCTCGCGCTCGCGGTGCTGCTCGTCGGGCTCGTCGCGTACTTCATGCTGCCCGTCGCGCCGCTGCCGCAGGTCGATTTCCCGACCATCCAGGTCGTCGCGAAGCTGCCGGGCGCGAGCGCGGACACGATGGCGACTTCGGTCGCGACGCCGCTCGAGCGGCAGCTGTCGAACATCTCCGGTATCACGCAGATGACATCGTCGAGCTCGCTCGGCACGACCTCGATCGCGATCCAGTTCGATTTGTCGCGCGACATCAACAGCGCGGCGCAGGACGTGCAGACGGCGATCAACGCGGCCGGCGGCACGCTGCCGAAGAACCTGCCGAACCCGCCGACCTACGAGAAGGTCAACCCGGCGGACTTCACGATGTTGTCGCTGGCGCTGACCTCGCCGTCGCTGACGCTCACGCAGCTCGACAGCTATGCGGAGAACTTTCTCGCACAGCAGATCTCGCAGATGCCCGGCGTCGGCCTCGTCGATTTCCACGGGCAGCAGCGGCCGTCGGTGCGGATTCGCATCGACCCGGACAAGCTCGCGGCCCGCGGGCTCACGCTGGAGGACGTGCGCTCGATCGTCGGCGTGCAGACCGTCAACGCGCCGAAGGGCAACCTCAACGGCCCGGACCGCTCGGTCGTGCTCAATGCGACCGACCAGCTCACGTCGGCGGCGAGCTACCGCAATCTGGTCGTGGCCTGCAAGAACGGCGCACCGGTGCGGCTCGACGATCTCGGTACCGTGGTCGAGGCGGCGGAGGACACGCAGCAGGCCGCCTGGCTGCAGCACGAGCGCGCGATCATCATCGACGTGCACAAGCAGCCGGGCTACAACGTTGTCCAGACGATCCGCAACATCACGTCGCGCCTGCCGCAGCTCGAGGCGTCGTTGCCCGCGGCCGCGCACGTGCACGTGGTCGGCGACCGCACGCAGACGATCGACGCGTCGGTGCACGACGTGCAGTTCACGCTGATGCTGACGATCGCGCTCGTCGTGATGGTGATCTTTTCGTTCCTGCGCAACGTGTGGGCCACCGTGATTCCGAGCCTCACCATCCCGCTGTCGCTGGTCGCGACGTTCGGCGTGATGTATCTGCTCGACTACAGCCTCGACAACCTGTCGCTGATGGGGCTCACGATCGCGGTGGGCTTCGTTGTCGACGATGCGATCGTCGTGATCGAGAACGTGATGCGCCACATCGAGGAGGGCGTGCCGAAGATGCGTGCCGCGCTGCTTGGCGCGCGCGAGGTGCGCTTCACGATCGTGTCGATGACGATCTCGTTGATCGCCGTGTTCATCCCGATCCTGATGATGGGCGGCATCGTCGGCCGTTTGTTCCGCGAATTCGCGGTGACGGTGAGCGTCGCGATCGTAATGTCGGCGCTGGTGTCGCTGACCGTCACGCCGATGCTGTGCGGCTGGCTGATTCGCCCGCCGGGCTCGGACGGCGGCCGGCTGCGCACGCTCGAACGCTGGCTCGAAGTCGCGTTCGTCGCGGTCGAACGCCGTTACGAGCGCGGCCTCGACTGGGCGCTCGCGCATCGCAAGACGATGCTCGCGGTGACCGTCGCGACCGTCGCGCTGACGGCCGCGCTGTTCGTCCATATGCCGAAGGGCTTCTTCCCGCAGGAGGATTCGGGGCTGATCATGGGAGTCGCGCAGGCCGCGCCCGACATCTCGCCGCAGGCGATGGCGCAGAAGATGCAGCAGCTCGGCCGCATCGTCGAGGCCGATCCGGCCGTCGACAACACCTATTACTGGATCGGCCCGAATCCCACCGTGAGCCAGGGGCGCGTGATGATCAACCTGAAGCCGTTCGGCGTGCGCACGGCGAGTGCGACGCAGGTGCTCGCGCGGTTGCGGCCGAAGCTGGCGAAGGTGACGGGCATTACGCTGTCGATGCAGGTCAGGCAGGACATCCAGGTCGGCGGACGGATCAGCGCCGCGCAATACCAGTACACGCTGCAGGACGCGGACGTGCAGGAGCTGAACCTGTGGGCGCAGCGCCTGACGAAGCGTTTTGCCACGCTGCCGCAACTGACCGACGTGACGTCCGACCAGCAGGCGTCGGCGACGAGCGCGACGATCGTGATCGACCGCAACACCGCGTCGCGCTTCGGCATCACCGCGCAGGCGATCGACGACACGCTGTACGACGCGTTCGGCCAGCGCCAGATCGCGACGCTCTTCACGTCGCTGAACCAGTATCACGTCGTGGAGGAGGTCGATCCGGCCTTCCAGTTGACGACCGACGCGCTCGCGCACCTGTACGTGCGTTCTCCGCTGACAAACGAACTCGTGCCGATGAACGTGCTGGTGAGCATCGAGAACAACGTGTCGCCGATCTCGGTCAACCACCAGGGGCTGTTCCCGGCCGTGACGATCTCGTTCAATCTCGCACCGGGGCAATCGCTCGGCAACGCGGTCGCGGCCATTCGCGCGGCGGAGGCGGCTGCGTCCAAGCCCGATACGCTCTCGGGCACGTTCCAGGGCACGGCCCAGGCGTTCCAGGCTTCGCTCGCGAGTGAGCCGTACCTGATTCTCGCCGCGCTCGTCGTCGTGTACCTCGTGCTCGGGATGCTGTATGAGAACCCGATCCATCCGCTGACGATCATCTCGACGCTGCCGTCGGCGGGCGTCGGGGCGTTGCTTGCGTTGCAGCTCTTCGGGCAGGATCTGTCGATCATGGGCATGATCGGCATCATCCTGCTGATCGGCATCGTCAAGAAGAACGCGATCATGATGATCGACTTCGCGCTGGTGGCCGAGCGCGAGCAGGGCCTCGCGCCGGCCGCGGCGATCCGCCAGGCCTGCGTGCTGCGCTTCCGGCCGATCATGATGACGACGCTTGCCGCGCTGTTCGGCGCGCTGCCGCTCGCGATCGGGCATGGCGCGGGCGCCGAGTTGCGCGTGCCGCTGGGCATTGCGATCGTCGGCGGGCTGATCCTGTCGCAACTGCTGACGCTGTTCACGACGCCCGTCGTCTACCTGTATTTCGACCGGCTGGCGCGGCGTTTTGAACGCGGTGCGGAAGACGACGATTCGTTGCTCGAGCCGGTGACGGTGACGGAGACGGAGCGGTTGCCGTGACGGCAAAGTGTCGCCGCGGTTCCGATTGATCCTCGGATTTTTTCCCGCGACGCTGCATGGTCCGCTTTTTGCGCGGGAGTGCGGGCGATGGGCCAAGGTACAGCCAGCTCATGCGCAACGGCTACAACACGAGCCGTCTGCCCGCCGCAGGCGTCGCGCGGATCGCCAGTTATACCCACCGCTGGTGTTCAGGAACCGCGTGATGTGCCGTGGAGGCGGACCGGAGCTCCACCGGACCCTGGATCCGTTTGCTTCGACAAGGCGCCGCGGAGTCTCACGAGATCCAGGCAGGAGATTTCGAAGTTCGTAAATGCGAATAATGTTGCGAATCATTATCGTTACATGTATCTTTCCGAACAATTTCAAGACACATGCTGTGCATCCGCACAGCGCTCGGAGAGCAGGTGGGGGAGGTCATGTCGTTACGGCAACAAGTCGAATCCGGCCGGGTGTTGAGGTCGTCCGGCTCCGCGTCCGGTTTTCGCCGGTCAATTTATTTCGCAGTCCATTCGATGTTCGCGATGACGGTCGCATCGACGTGCGCCGGCCAGGCCCATGCGCAGACGTCGGCCGGCTTCCCGTCAGGCGCGTCCGGCACCGACGCGACGGTGCTGCCGGCGCTCGACGTGCGCGCGTCATCGCTCGATCCGACCGCCGCATACGCGGGCGGCCAGGTGACGCGCGGCGCGCGGGCCGGGCTGCTCGGCGACAGGCGTAACACCGACCTGCCGTTCAGCGTATCGAGCTATACGGCGCGACACATCGCCGACGTGCAGGCCGCGACCCTCGCCGACGTGCTGAACCGCGATGCGTCGACGCGCTTCACCGGCCAGACCGGCGGCGTGACCGATTCGTTCTTCATTCGTGGCTTTCCGATCAATGAAGGCAACGTGAGCGAAGTCGCGTTCGACGGCGTCTATGGCGTGTCGCCGAACTATCACCTGTTCAAGGAATACATCGAGCGCGTCGAGGTGTTGAAGGGCCCGGCCGCGCTGCTATACGGCATGTCGCCGAACGGCGGTGTCGGCGGTGTTGTCAATGTCGTGCCGAAGCGGCCGCTCGGCCAGGATCTCACCCGCTTGACCGCCGACTATACGTCCGACGCGCAGGTCGGCGGCGCGATCGACGTGAGCCGCCGCTTCGGCAGCGACCGGCAGTTCGGCGTGCGCTTCAACGGCCTGCACCGCCAAGGGTCGACGCCACTCGACAACCAGCGTTCGCGTGCGGAGGTCGGCGCGCTGTCGCTCGACTACCAGGGCGAGCGCTTGCGCGCGTCGCTCGACGTGATCGAGCAGTATCAGTGGATCGACTCGCCGACGCGGCCGTTCGTCGTCGCGTCGGGTATCCCGGTGCCGGCCGCGTCGGAAGGGCGTCGCAACGTCACCCAGCCTTGGGCCTGGTACAAGTCGAACGACACGTCGGTGCTGCTGCATGCCGAGTACGACATCAACGATCGCGTGACTGCGTTCGCCGACGTCGGTGCCGCCAAATCCGACGTGTCGCGGCTGTCCGACCAGACGCCGACGATCCTGAACGCACAGGGCGATACGTCCGCCGTCGTGCAGAACTGGAAGTTCCAGGTCAACCGGTCGAGCGCGGATACCGGTGTGCGCGCGCGCTTCAATACTGGCGCGCTCAGTCATGCGGTCGTCCTGCAGGCGAACGTCTATCGCGACCGGATTGCGAGCGCGAGCGTCAGCGGCGCGACGGTACGGTCGAATCTCTATGCTCCGGTCGTGAGTCCCCCGCAGGATATCGCTTCGCCGGCGGCGGTGCCGAAGGTGTCGGATTCGACACTGTATGGCGTCGCGGTGGCCGACACGATCGGCGCATTCGACGAGCGCGTGCAGCTCACGCTGGGTGTGCGGCAGCAATACGTGAAGTCGAACAACTTCAACGCGACGACCGGTGCGAAGTCCGCGTCGTACAACGACAGCGCCGTGACGCCACTCGTCGGGCTCGTCGTGAAACCGTGGCGCGGCGTGTCGTTTTACGCAAACTACATCGAAGGGTTGAGCAAAGGTGACGTCGCGCCGTCCGTCGCGTCAAACGCAGGACAGGTCTTTGCGCCGTACAAGACGAAGCAGCAGGAAGTCGGTGTGAAGATCGATTCAGGCAGCGTGGCCGCTACGCTGGCCGCGTTCCGGATCACCAAGCCGAGCGGCCAGCTGTTCGGTACCGTGTACGCGGTCGACAGCGAACAGCGCAACCAGGGGCTCGAACTGTCCGTGTCCGGCGAGCCAATGCGCGGCGTGCGCGCACTGGCCGGCGTCACGCTGCTCGACGCGACGCTGACGAAGACGAATAGCGCGGCGACACAAGGCAATCGTCCGGTCGGCGTACCGAACGTGATGGCAAATGTCGGCCTCGAGTGGGATGTGCCGCGTGCGACGGGATTCACGCTGACAGGCGGCGTCAACTACACCGGCCGCGAATACGTGAACCAGGCGAACACGCAGTCCGTGGCGTCGTGGACCACCGTCGATCTTGGCGCACGCTATCGCACCCGGCTGTACGGCAAGCAAACCGTGTTTCGGGCCGGTATCGCCAATGTGTTCGATCGCAAGTACTGGTCGGGCGTCGCGTCGTACGGCACGATCTCGCTTGGCGCGCCGCGTACGCTCTATTTGTCCGCGTCGGCCGATTTTTGACGCACTCGATATAGCACGCGTGAGCGCTAGCCTTCAAGTGTGGAGGCTACCGAACATGGCTAACGGAATTGCATCATCTCCGTAGCGGCCTTTTGCTTGCCGCCCGGGTCGTCTGCGGCTGTGAGCTCTCACGCGCCAGCACCGTTCGCAAAGCCGTGGCGGCTTGTGGGGAGACTCCCGAGGGTAGCAGGGGCCATGGGAAATCTTGTCGGGAATATGCTCGGAGACCCTTGCCGGCATTGCATTGGCGTCGAGATTGGATTGCTGCCGGGGTAAATATGGGTAGGGTCGCGGATAGGAAGCCATCTGCGATCGAGGGAGTCTTGCCGAGTGCGCCTGTGCACGCGGCAGTTGGCGTCTGCGGCCTTCCACCACTCAAGGCTTACCGGGTATTCCGATAGCTTCTGCAACGCCCTTGATATCCTTGATCTCAAGGTTGTCCATGGGTAGCGATGTGGGTTTGTGGAAGGGGAAGGCGACACAGCTGGACGACAGTTGCTCGCCATATCGCCGGATACCAACGTGACGCTTCGTGAAGCAACGGCAGCGATGATCCGCGCACCCTTGCACACTGCCTCGCACTAGGCGCATTGTTAATGCTCGCGAGACGGTAAGGGCAACGTCGTGACAATGCGCCCGGGTGGACTCGCTATCGAATGTCGTCAGACGGATCGCTTCTGATCCCGGAAGCGCCTGGACCCGTCCCCACGGGGTTCAGTGGCTTCGTCCCGGTTGCCGCGGTGTTTGATTTGGGGTTGCATCATGAAACAACCGCTCGTATCGACGAATCGCTCTTGTCCGGAAATCGAAGCTGACGTCGAGCGGCGTTTCAGGTCGTTTGCAGATGCGATACCCCATATCGTATGGACGGCCGGTCCCGATGGCTCGGTCGACTACGTCAACCGGCGGATCGAGAAGTATACGGAGCTGGGGTTTGCTCAAGTGGAGGGGTGGAACTGGATGTCGACGATACATCCGGATGACGTGCAATCCGAAGTCGCGCACTGGGAGCGCGCGATTGAAAGCGGTACTGAATATGAAATCGAAGTGCGCATATGGCGAATGTCCGATTGCACCTATCGATGGCACCTGGAACGTGCATCGCCGTTGAAGGATGCGAACGGCAATATCGTGAAGTGGGTGGGAACCGTCACCGACATCGATGATCGCAAGCAAGCCCTGGCCGCGGCCGAGCGAGCCAACCGTGCGAAATCGGACTTCCTGTCCAGCATGAGCCACGAGTTGCGCAGCCCGCTCAATGCGATTCTCGGGTTCGCCCAACTGATGGCGACCGATTCTCCATCGCCGACCTCGTCGCAACAGGCGAGCATCGACCAGATTCTGCGGGCAGGATGGCATCTGCTCGAACTGATCAACGACGTGCTCGATCTCGCGAAGATCGACGCCGGGCAAGTGGCAATCTCGCCTGAATCCGTATCGCTGGACGACGTCCTGCGAGAGTGCGAATCGATGATCGTGACGCAGGCGCTGCAACGGGGTATCACGATGACCTTTCCGCAGGTCGGGACGTCATGTCATGTCCGCGCCGACCGCACGCGCGTCAAGCAGGTCCTGATCAATCTGCTGTCGAACGCGGTCAAGTACAACTGCCCGTCGGGCGCGGTCGACGTTACCTGCAGCGTGCCCGTGCCGGGTCGGGTTCGCGTGAGTGTCAGCGACACGGGCCCGGGCCTGTCTCTGGAGCAGGTGGGCGGGCTCTTCCAGGCGTTCAACCGCCTGGGACAGGAAGCCGGCGCAGAAGAGGGTACGGGCATCGGCCTGGTGGTCGCAAAGCGGCTGATGGAGTTGATGGGTGGCGGCATCGGTGTCGACAGTACGCCCGGCAAGGGGAGTGTCTTCTGGATCGAACTGGATTCGGCGCCTGCGCCAGACATGGCGCCGACACTCGCCGCACAGCCCGACACGCCGGCCTCGGGCGCGACCGGCAACGATGCAGCCGGGGCGTCCGTGCATACCGTGCTCTACGTCGAGGACAATCCGGCCAACCTGAAGCTCGTCGAGCAACTGATCGCGCGGCGCGCGGACCTGCGCATGCTCGGTGCCCCGACTGGCCGGCTCGGTGTGGAACTGGCGCGCAGCGTGCAGCCGCGGGTGATCGTGATGGACATCAACCTGCCCGACATCAGCGGGATCGAAGCACTCGACCTGTTGCGCAAGTATCCCGAGACGGCGGACATTCCCGTCATCGCGCTCAGTTCGAATGCGATGCCGCATGACGTGGAGCAAGGCCTGGAGGCGGGTTTCTTCCGCTATCTGATCAAGCCGATCAAGATCGCCCCCTTCATGCGTGCACTTGTTGAAGCCATTGCGCTGGCGACGGCGCGGAAATAGTGTGGACAGGTCATCAGGGCTGGAACCATGATCGATTCGTCAGCGATTCTCGACGCCCGGATCCTGGTCGTCGATGATCTGGAGGCCAATATCCTGCTGCTCGAGCAGATCCTGCGCCGGGCTGGGTATGCACGCGTCGAATCGACAGCGGATGCCTCCGCCGTCCATGAACTTCATCGCCGGCACCACTACGATCTGATCCTGCTCGATCTGCAGATGCCCGGCACTGACGGTTTCCAGGTGATGGAAAACCTGAAGTCGCTCGAGGCGGACAGCTATCTCCCGGTCATCGTGATCACCGCCCAGCCGGCCCACAAGCTGCGCGCGTTGCAGGTCGGCGCGAAGGACTTCATCAGCAAGCCATTCGATCTGGCGGAAGTGCTGATGCGGGTTCGCAACATGCTGGAAGTGCGGTTGCTGCACCGGGAGTTGCGCAAGCGCGGTGACGCGCTCGAGCAGAAGGTGCGGGAGGTGGAGGCGAGCCATGCGCTGATTCACCGCCAGAGTAGCGAGTTGCAGAGCCTGTATGCGAAGGTCGTGGCCGAGCAGAAGGTGTCGGAGCGGCTGCTGCTCAATATGCTGCCCTATCCGATCGCCGAGCGGCTGAAGGTGCATCTCGACGACATCGCCGGGAGTTTTCCGGAAGTGATCGCGGACCGCTTCGCCGACGTGTCGGTATTGTTCGCGGATATCGTGGACTTCACCGGCTTCTCGGCCGGCATGCGTCCCGAGCAGCTCGTCGAAATGCTCAACGAGATCTTTACCAGCTTCGACACCATTGCCGACCATCGCGGCCTCGAGAAGATCAAGACGATTGGCGACGCGTACATGGCGGCTGCGGGGCTGCCCGTTCCCGCTGCGGATCACGCGACGCGGGCCGCGCACATGGCGCTCGACATGATCGATGCGCTGGCCCGGTTCAACGCGGTCAGACGCTGCAACCTGAAATTGCGAATTGGCATCAACAGCGGCGAGGTCGTGGCCGGCGTGATCGGCAAGCGCAAGTTCATCTACGACCTGTGGGGAGCAGCCGTCAATCTCGCGAGCAGGATGGAATCGCAGGGCGTTGCCGGGCGCGTGCAGGTGACGGAGGCGACGCGAGCCATGCTGGGTGAATCGTTCGTCTTCGAGGAGCGTGGCTTGATCGCGGCGAAAGGCATGGGCGAATTCCGCACGTGGTTCCTGGTCGGCAGAGCCGGCTTGTCGCCAATTTGAGGCTGCGCATTCGATCCGGGATTTGAACCCGTGTGGTCGATTGCCTCATCTCGAATTTACGAATGAAAGTTTCTATTTTGTTTTTAATTTGAAAAATAATAAACAAAAACGTGAATTCACTAATAAAATCTAATTCCGATGCATGTCCGGTCGACCGATTCAATCAGTGATATCAATCATCATGCGAAATCGAGCGGGGGGCGTATGATGCATCGTCCCGATCGCCCTGAATTCAAATAGCCGGCACACGGCTGCCCCGACCATCTCGCAGCCGAGAATAATCAGAAAAAGTCGTTTTATAACGGGCGACCCGGAAACAACAAAGCAGTCTCAAGCGCATCCGCCTTGGCATGTCGCGTGCACCAGGAGAGATGTCCGGTCGCCGGTGAGGTTGTCGTGAATATTCGAAGGAGACCGCTGCTCCCGTGACAAAAAAGGGGATGCCCTTTCAATTGTCGACGGGGATCCATCTTGAAACTCACTGCACGCGAGACAGTCGTGTTGGGCTTGATCGCGCAAGGCCTGACCGATCGTGAAATCGCGGTCGAACTGGCCGTTTCCGTATATACCGCGCGTAAGCATCGCGAAAATCTCCTCGATAAATTCGGCTTCAGGAAATCGGCGCAACTGACCATGCGCTATTTCATTCTTTTTCCTGACGTGCTCAAAAAAACGGTATCCAGCGTCGTCCTGACCCGTTCTCGGCGCGCGAACGCGAGATCCTGAACCTGCTTGCGGCCGGCATGAGCGACAAGCAGGTCGCCCGCGCGCTCGGCATCAGCGACCAGACCGCCCGCAAGCATCGCGCGCATCTTCTCCGCAAGACCGCCTCGCCCAACATCTGCGCGCTCCTCCATACGGCCGTGTGTTCCGGCTGGCTAACCGACCCATTTCCCGTTGCGAAGCCCGGCTCGCCGTAGCGAGACGCATACCGCATTTGCCGTATGGAACCGGCTGGGCCCGACTTGCAGAATCGACTTGCCGATTCGTCCGATGTTTCCTTTGACCCATGCGTAGCGGGCCAATGGAGGCGTCGCCGGCCGGCATGTCGACGGTGCACGCGACGCAGGGCCTGCGGCTCGTGTGCCGACAGTTTCCTCTTCATCAAGGACTCGAAAATGACTCATGTACACCATGCATTGCCGGGGGTACCGCTCGCTGTTTCGGGACACGTTCCGGCTTACGCGACGACGGTTGCACAAGGGGAGTTCGCGCCGCAGGGCATTGGCGGCGCGGTCATCGGCACCGCTGCGCCGGTGCTCGGCGAATTGCTCGGCCGGCTCGGCGGGCTGCTGCCGTTCGCGGCGCAACCGCAGGCGGCATTCGCCCCGCAAGGCGTGTTCGGCGACATCCTGAAGTCGGTCGCGCCCACTGTCGGGACGGTCGCGGGCCAACTGGGCGGGCTGCTGCCGTTCTCGGCCCAGCCGCAGGTGGCGTTTGCCCCGCAAGGCGTGTTCGGCGACATCCTGAAGTCGGTCGCGCCCACTGTCGGGACGGTCGCTGGCCAACTGGGCGGGCTGCTGCCGTTCTCGGCCCAGCCGCAGGTGGCGTTTGCCCCGCAAGGCGTGTTCGGCGACATCCTGAAGTCGGTCGCGCCCACGGTCGGGACGGTCGCGGGCCAACTGGGCGGGCTGCTGCCGTTCTCGGCCCAGCCGCAGGCGACGTTCGCGCCGCAAGGCATCGGCGGCGCGGTCATCGGTACGGCTGCCCCGGTGCTCGGTGAGCTGCTTGGCCGGCTCGGCGGGCTGCTGCCGTTCGCCGCGCAACCGCAAGCGGCGTTCGCCCCGCAAGGCGTGTTCGGCGACATCCTGAAGTCGGTTGCGCCCACCGTCGGCACGGTCGCCGGGCAACTGGGTGGCCTGCTGCCGTTCTCGGCCCAGCCGCAAGCCGCGTTCGCACCGCAAGGCATCGGCGGCGCGGTCATCGGTACGGCTGCCCCGGTGCTCGGTGAGCTGCTTGGCCGGCTCGGCGGGCTGCTGCCGTTCGCCGCGCAACCGCAGGCGGCGTTCGCCCCGCAAGGCGTGTTCGGCGACATCCTGAAGTCGGTTGCGCCCACCGTCGGCACCGTCGCCGGCCAACTGGGCGGGCTGCTGCCGTTCTCGGCCCAGCCCCAGGCGGTGTTCGCGCCGCAGGGTATCGGCGGCACCGTCATCGGTACCGCCGCGCCGGTGCTGGGCGAACTGCTCGGCCGGCTCGGCGGGCTGCTGCCGTTCTCCGTGATGCCCGCCCAGCCGGTATTCCACTGACCTGTCGCAACGATAGACCTGCGCCACCCTGCGGCCCCCGCGGGGGCGCACTCGACGGACGCGCGTCGCGCAACGATCCGATCGCTTCGGGATGCGCGTCCGTCGCTTGCGACCGACTGACCCATGGCGTGCCTCGAGTGTCGCGCCGCGAAGGAGATTGCGATGGACAAGGACAAGAAGCCAACCGCCGCGAAGGCGGCCGACGTGCCGGCGGACGATGTCGCCGCCGCACCGAATGTGATGCCACCCGATTCGGCCGACGAAGCGGTTCATGTGACGAGCGGCAAGCGCCAGTATCTGATTGCGCCTCGGCGCGGCGCGCTCGCTCGCCAGGCCGCGGTGACGCCGATGTCGGCACATGACCTCAACAATGCGGTCGGCCGGCTGCCCGGCGTCGAAGTCGTGCGTGTGATCAACAGCCACAAGAACGCGCAGATGATGTCCGCGCGGCCGGACGAAGCGACCGACACGTACATCGTCAAGATGGACCCCGCGCACGCGCAGCTGCTGCAGGCGACGGCGCCGCCGGAAATGATCGTCGAGGAGGACCATCCGCTCGGCTACGGGAAAAAGCCGGAACAGGATTCCGGCGCCGAGCTTCGTCCGCAGGCGGCAGTCGCGTCGACGATCCTGCGTCCGGTGACGATCCGCGTGCTGGGTGCGGACGATCAACCCCAGCCCGGCGTTCCGGTGACGCTCGCGGGCGACGGCTTCCCGGTGAGCGGCACCACCGACGCGCGAGGCGAAACGACGCTGGCCGTCGCGCAGATGGCGCCCGGTCCGCTCCAGTCGCTGGCGGTGCGGCCGTCCCATACGTACTGGAATGTCTACCTGTCGGCGCCGCTGCTGTCGAGCGATCAGGCGAACGTGGTGCGGCTCACGCCATTGTCCCAGCCGAACCCGAACGTTCCGCCGCGTGCTCCGCTCGGGTGGGGGCAGCGCCTGATGGGCCTCGATGAGCTTCCCGCCACGACGACGGGGCGGGGTGTTCGCGTCGCGATCGTGGATTCGGGGGCGGACGCGTCGCATCCGCTGCTGAACCATATCGTGCGCGGCGCCGATCTGACCAACGATCAGAATCCGGATACCTGGAAGGACGACGTGATCGGCCACGGATCGCATTGCGCGGGCGTGATCGCCGCGCGCATCAGTCCGCAGGCTGCCGACGCGCAGATGGCGATGCGAGGCTTCGCGCCCGACGCGGAGATCCATGTGCTGAAGATCTTCCCCGGCGGTCAGTTCAGTACGCTGATCCAGGCGCTCGACTATTGCATCGACCACGACATCGACGTCGTGAATCTGAGCCTCGGCGCGCCACAGGCGTCGCTCGCCGTCGAGCAGAAGCTGATGGAGGCCGTGCAATCCGGCGTCGCATGCATCGTCGCGGCCGGCAATTCGGGCGGCCCGGTCCAGTACCCGGCGTCGTCGCCGTACGTGCTCGCGGTGTCGGCGCTGGGGCTGCATCGGGAGTTGCCCGTCAACACGTGGGAGCAAACGCAAATCGTCGCGCAGGCTGCGACGGCTGACGGTCTCTTTTCGCCGACGTTCTCGTGCCACGGCCCGCAGATCGGCGTGTGCGGGCCGGGCGTGGGCGTCGTATCGACGGTGCCGGGCGCGGCGTTCAATGCCGAATCCGGCACGTCGATGGCGGCGCCGCACATCACGGGGCTCGCGGCGCTGCTGGTGAGCGATCCGCAGATCGCCGGCCATCTCGGGCCGCGCCGGCCGGAACGCGTCGCCGCGTTGTTTCAGCTGATCCGGATGATCTGCACGCCGATCGTGCAGTACGACGTCACGAACCGCTTCGGCGCGGGCCTGCCGCGCTTCCAGAACCTTCGCCAGCTGTTGCAGCAAGCGGGCCGCTGACGGCGCGCGGGCCGCGCCGGCCGCCGGGCGATTCCGCCGGCCGGCGCACGTCGCCACACACAAGGAGAAACGCATCATGTCGATCCTGTTGCGCATTACCCGGGCTGCGTGCGCCGCCAGCCTGATTCTGACCTGCGCCGGCGCGCACGCGCAGGACTGGACGCTGGCGCTGTCCTGGAAGCTCGGCGAGTGCGCCGGCGGCGATGGCGCCCAGACGTGCACGGCGGGCAAGCTGCCAGCCGCGCGCCAGGCCGCGGACGGCGCGCCGATCCGGATCACGGCGATCGGCCTGTACACGCCGCGGCGCGACTGCGACACGACGCCGGTGCCGGACGGCACGCTGTCCGGCGATGCCGCGCCGTATATCGCGCCGGCGAGCGCCGACGCCTTCCAGCAGCACTGGAATCGCTACGGGAGCTGCACGGGATACGCGCCGGCCGGTTATGCCGCCGAGCTCGCCGCAATGGCGCGTGCGGTCGGCCTCACGAATCTCGGCCGCTACCTGCGGGAGAACGACAACAAGGTGGTGCGGCTCGACGAGTTGAAGAACGCGCAACTGCACGATTTCTTCGTCGGCGCGGACAAGTCCGTGCAGTTTCTGTGCACGCCCGAAGGACGGCTCGCGGAGGTGCGCTACCGGCTGCGCGACTGGTCCGACGTGTTCGTGTATCGCGACAAGGGCGGCATGCTCGTCGTGGCACCGGGCGGCAATTGCGGCGACGAAGTGCGGCTGTAGCGCACGTTGCCGGCCGACACGTTGGAGAATCGCCATGCAAACGCATCGCTCGTGGTTCCGGACAGCGGCGGACGCACCGCCCGAAGCGGACGGCGCGAACGCGGCCCCGTCGAAGCGCGATCTGGTCGGGCAGTTGCAGACCGAATGCAATGCGATGGCGCGCTACGCGCTGCAGCACGGGATTGCCGTGGCCCCCGATCTGATCGCGCAATTGTCGATGCTGATGGCCGCGGTGTCGCATGCCGCGGCCGACACCGCGGCAGCGGATGCGTCGTCGGTACACGGCGCATCGTACGCGCTTGCCGCGATTCATCGCCGGCTTGCAGTCGCGATTGCGCCGGCCACGCCGCAGGCCATCACGCTGCTCGACCGCGAGCTGCGCGTCCGCTCGCGCTTCGCGTGGCTCGGACCTGTGCCGCTGATTCGCGCGCTGACGCTGTCCGCCGCGACGTTCCTGGTCGCCGTGATCGCGACGTCGCTGTCGCCGGAAGTGTCGGTCGCGAACATCGATCAGGGGTTTCTCGATTCGCACGGCACCCGGCTGTTGTGGAACGCGCTGTTCCTGCTGTTCTGCGCGGGGCTCGGCGCGTCGTTTGCAACGCTGTTCCAGGCTCACCGCTACGTCGCGAATTCGACCTACGACCCGAAGTACGACGCGTCGTACGGCGCGCGGCTGATTCTCGGCGTGATCGCGGGCGTGATCCTCGTCGAGTTGCTGCCGCCTCACCTGTACGACGGCGGCAGCATGCGCAGCTTCGGCAAGCCGGCGCTTGCGATGCTCGGCGGGTTTTCGGCGACGGCCGTGCATCGGCTGCTGCACCGGCTCGTCGAGACGCTCGAGACGCTCGTGCGCGGCGATACGGCGGCCGCCGCGCAGGCGACGTTCGAAGCGCATCGCGCCCATGCGGCGACCGAGCGTGTGCAATGGCAAAGCGAACTTGCGGCGGACCTGTTGCGGCTTCAGCAATCGCTTGAAACCGGGATGCCGGCCGATGCGGTCAGGCAGCGGCTTGCCGAATTCACGCGCGCGATGCTGTCGGCGGATATGCCGCAGGCAGGGCGTCGCGACGGCGCAAACGCAAGCGCAAGCGGGGAATGACCATGCTCTTTCTCTACAACTGGCCATCATGGCTGATGGGGGGCTTCGTCGTGATCGCGACCGTCGCGGCCGCGCTCGGCGGCTATGCGCTGTTCCGTCGCATCCTGCCCGTCGACCTGCTGCCGGAGCAGCGGGCGATGGCGATCACGATGGTATCGGTCATCACGACGATCAACTCGCTGCTCGTCGCGTTTTCGGCGATCAGCGTGTGGGACGCATACAACGGCGCGGAGCGGACGGTCGACGCCGAAGCGACCGCGGCCGGCGAACTGTCGCGCGATCTCGCCGCGTTCGGCGACCCGGTCGCGGATGCCGCATCGGGTGCGCTGCGTGCGTATCTCGACGGGGTCGTCCGTTACGAGTGGCCGAAGATGCAGCAGCAGGCAAGTGCCGATGCGCAGGCGGCGGCCCGCTTCGATCACCTGTTCGACATGACCAACCAGATCGAGCCGCGCAGCGAGCGGCAGCGCGTGCTGCTCGGCGAGGTGCTCGCGCGCGTGAACGAGATGGCGAAGCATCGCGAACAGCGCCTGCTGACGCTCGACGTCGCGATGCCGGCCACGCTGTGGGGCGTGGTGGTGCTCGCGAGCGTCGTGTCGTTTCTGCTTCTCTACATCCTGCCGGGCACGCGCTTCAACATCGCGCTCGTCACGAGCTGGGCGCTCACGCTCGGGCTCGCGTTCTTCTTCGTGCTCGCCGTCGACCGTCCGTTCGCGGGTGAGGTCAGCGTCAAGCCGGAGCCGCTGCGCGTGATTGTTGCTGCGATGGACGCGCAATCGCGGCGCAGCCAGTCGGATGCATCGCACGACACGCCGCCGTCGCCGCGCAATCCGCTTGGGACGCTCATCGACGGTGGCGCCGCGGCGACTGTCTCGACCGATTCATCACCGCCGGGCGCACTTGCTACCGGCCCGTCCCCCCATGCGTCGCAAGGAGAACACGATGACACTCGATGAATTCCGGGCCGCTGCCGCGATATCCGGCGCGCTCGCGCAACGCTGGCATCCGGCGCTTGCCGCCGCGATGGCCGAGTTCGGCATTTCGACCAACGCGCGCATGGCGGCGTTCGTCGCGCAAACGGGCCACGAGACGCTCGGCTTCACGCTCACGCGCGAGCTGTGGGGGCCGACGCCCGTGCAGCGCGCCTATGAACCGCCTTCGCGCAAGGCTGCGGCGCTCGGCAACGTTCAGCCGGGCGACGGCCGGCGCTTCCTCGGACGCGGGCTCATTCAGATCACGGGGCGTGCGAACTATCGCGAATGCGGCCACGCACTCGGCGCCGATCTCGAGCGCGAGCCGGAACGCCTCGAACACGAACTGCTGGCCGCGCGCTCGGCGGCCTGGTGGTGGGAGCGGCACGGCTGCAACGCGCTCGCCGATTCTGGCGATTTCGCATTGCTGACGAGACGCATCAACGGCGGTGTCAATGGACTCGAAGACCGGATGCGCCGATGGGCGATCGCGAAGAAGGTGATGTGCCTGTGAGCGCGCGGCATGCAGCGAAGACTGACCAACCAACGGAGGGCAATATCATGAACACGCGAATCTGGGGTGAATTCGTTTCGAAACGGGGTGCGCTGATTGCGGTCGCGATTGCGGTCGGCACCCTGCCAGGGTACGCATCGGCGGAAATCGAATGCCAGCCTGTCGCCGTGAAAGAGGGGCGCGAGTTGAACTCGACGTGGGGGAAACAGCTGCATCATCTGCAAAGCGCCGGCGATGTCGACAATACGGTCAACTCGTTGTGCAGACCCGACTGGGCTCGTGCCGACGATTACTGGCTGTATGGCAACTATTACCCGCTCCACGACAACCCGCTCACGCGGCAGCGAGACGGCGCCGATCTCTTCGTCAAATCGAGGCCGAATCAGCCCGAACTGACCCGATACCTTTGCAAGGACACCGGCCCGAACGGCGCGACACCGTACGAGAAGGCGAAGCCGGTCGGGGTATTCGCTTACGAAAGCGTCAGTACGAAGGAATCAGGGAAGAAGGGAAGCGACATCGCCAGGCAAGTTGAATTGCACGTGCTGTGCGTAGCCGAGAACGCGCGAGGACAGGGGTTGGGAATCCGGGTCCTCGATGAGGCCGTGCGGCACATGACCAAGGGCGTCGGTGATGACAAGAAGGTTCGCCTGCAACTCACCTCGCACGCGAAGGCGCACGACTTTTACGACAGGCTCGACATGACGTGCCGCGACGAAGGAGAGGGCGGAGCCGTCGCTCGTGTCTACGAGCGCACGCTAAAGCAAGGTGAACATATCGACAGGCGTAGCTCGATCTATTACATGGATCTGAATGACAACGGGCAATGCAAACGGGTGACGTTCGGCTGCGGCAATCGACACGAGTATGGCGAGCTGCGAAAACTGGCGTTCGACTCACAAGCGAGTTACGACGACGCGGTCGATCATGGGCACAAAGGCGGGGTGTTTTTCATTGGAAACTGGGCGGACGAATACGGATGCGACGCCGAATCGCAGCCGATCAGTTATGACGAGGTGATCCCGCACGTGGGCGGGCGCGGCCAATGACGCTCCGGATGCGGCTGCATTGCCGAGCGACATGCTGCATCCGGCAAGCAGCCGCACGCATCGAGTACCGTCGCGCAACCGCCGGCATCGTGTTGCGCGATCCGAACTGTACCTCGCGGTCGAGATCGGAAAATCTTGATCGGGAAAAGCACTAAAAGTTTGCGAATTTTTTCCGGGCTATAGTGGAATCACTGAAGGTAGACGCGGCGTCCCTTGCCGATACCGTTCAGGTAATGACTGTAGACGGGTGCTGTATGAAAAATAAAATCGAAAGGACCGCCGGACCGATCTGGGGCGTGGCTGCAGGATTGCTTCTTGCTGCCGCAGGATTGAGTCTCGGTATTTTCCCGAAGTCCCTGTACAGCTCGGGAAGCGCGAACGACTTCATGGCGTCCGGCGTTGCGATGCTGGGTATCTTCCTGGTCGTCTATTCCACGCACGAGTTGCGAAGAAGGCGTTCGCACTGAGCGCTCGCGCGCCGCTGATCCATGCAGGATGATCCGGGCCGGCCCGCCGGCCCATGAGTGCGCTCGTCGGTAGCGCGCTACGCCTTGCTGATTTCGTGTTGATAGACGAGTTCGACGATGCGCTTCGTCGGAATGCTGGCGCGCAACCCGTCGACGCTGTCGATCGGAAACCACTTGCATTTCTCGATCTCGTTGTTCGCTTGCGGCGTCTGGTCCGGGCCGACTTCCGCGAAGAACACGTGATGGATCTTGGCGAGCCCGGTGAACTGCATCGAGTAGACGAGATGCTGGCCGGTGATGCCGGTTTCTTCGGATAACTCGCGATGTGCGGCTTCGAGCGGCGTTTCCCCGCGCTTGATCGTGCCGCCGGGAAGGGCCCAGCGCGACGCCGCGCGGGCGACGAGCAAGACTTGCTCGCCGCGGTAGCAGACGATGGTCGCGCGTTCCTTGACCGGGACGGCGCTCGTTTCGGGGGCGTTGGTGGGGGCGGGGGCTTGGGGCATGGCGTGATTCTAACCAGCACAAATCGATCGGCCAAGGCGGCCTGACCGGGTTTGACCTTTGCCGCCGTCGACACGGTGTCGTTTGCCCCAGGACCCGTCGAAAGCGCAGGGCGGGTCACGTGACCTGTACCGGCCGGACGCCCTTGCGAGGGTGGGGATATGCCGCGCCGCATCGCCGCGATGCGCTACGATCGCCGGACTATCCGTCCGCGCCTGTTCCACGAGCAAGCCTCGCATGGAGGCCGATACGGCGCGCTCAAACGCGGCCGCCAGTAACGTGGCTCGCGATCACCATCGGGAAACACGCCATGAGGATCATGATTGTCGGCGCCAGCAGAGGGCTGGGCCGTGCGCTTGTCGAAGGCGTCTGCCGTGCCGGCGACACCGTCATCGGCGTATCGCGCATGCGGCCGGATGCGCTGACGTTGCCGCCGGGCGTCGAGCTTCAGTGGATCGAGGCCGACATGGCGTCACCTGCCGAAGCGGCCGCGCACGTTGCGCAGGCCGCGCCGTCCGCGTTCGACGTGCTGATCTGCAACGTGGGTATCTGGGAAGCGGCTGCCTTCACGGACGACTACGCATTCCTGAACGAGCCGGACGATGCGGTCGTCAATCTGGTGAACGTCAACATCACGGCTACGCTGCTGCTGCTCAAGCGCCTGGTTCCGCGCTTGCTGCAATCAGGCAAGCCTCAAGTCATCCTGACCGGTTCCACGTCCGCGCTTCGGCAAAGCGGACGGCCGGAAGTCGCATTCGGCGCGTCGAAGTTCGCGCTGAACGGCGTGGCCGATGCGTTGCGTGAAGGATTCAGGGGCAGCCGGCTGGCCGTCACGTGCCTGCAACTCGGCAACCTGAACACCGACGATGCGTTGTCCGTTCCGGTCGAAGAGGCCGCGGCGCGCGGCGAGGGCGGGCTGGTGCCGGTTCACGACGTGGTGGCTGTCGTGCGTACGCTGCTGCATTTGTCCGATGCCGCGTTCGTACGGGAACTGGTGATGCCGGCGATCGCGGACGAGCGGTTTTGAGCGTTGCGCGGCGCGCAGTCGGGGAAACGGGTAGCGTGACCGGAATCGGCCGGTTGGCGAGGCGCCGGTTGCGCTGCCTGCAGCGGGAGCCGCGGGTGCCGGCTGGCACGACGCGCGGTGCGGCCCGTCAGGCGCACCGCGCGTCGCGCGGTTGATCCGGTTACTTCTTTTCCGGCAGGAACCAGTTCATCACGAGCGCGCAGATGCCGCCCGTTGCCACGCCCGATTCGAGCACGTTCTTCAGCGCGTGCGGCAGGCTGTTGAGGATGTCCGGCACCTGCGACACACCCAGGCCGAGCGCGAGCGACACCGCGATGATCAGCAGCGCGCGACGATCGAGATGGACGCCCGCGAGAATGTTGATGCCCGATGCGGCCACCGCGCCGAACATCACCATTGCCGCACCGCCGAGCACGGGCTCCGGCACGGCCTGCAGCACGCCGGCGACGACCGGGAACAGCCCGAGCACCACGAGCATCCCCGCGATCCAGACGCCGACATAGCGGCTGGCGACGCCGGTGATCTGGATCACGCCGTTGTTCTGCGCGAACACCGAACTCGGGAACGTGTTGAACACGCCTGCCAGCAGCGAGTTCGCGCCGTTGACGAGCACGCCGCCCTTGATCCGTTGCATCCACACCGGGCCTTCGACCGGCTCGTTCGAGATCTTGCTGGTGGCTGTGACGTCGCCGATCGCTTCGAGCGACGTGACGAGGTAGATGATCAGCATCGGCACGAACAGCGACCACGAGAAGCCGATGCCGAAGTGCAGCGGCGTCGGGACCTGGAACAGCGCGGCCTGGTGCATGCCGGTGAAGTCGAGGCGGCCGAGGAACGTGGCCGCGAGATAGCCGATGATGAGCGCGATGACGAGTGCGGTGCTGCGCACCCACACCACCGGCACGCGGTTCAGCAGGATGATCGTGCCGAGCACGAGGCCCGACAGCGTCAGGTTCTCCGCGCTCGCGAACGTGCCCTTGGCCATCGCGCCATAGCCGCCGCCCATGCTGATGAGGCCGACCTTGATCAGCGTGAGGCCGATCAGCAGCACGACGATGCCGGTGACGAGCGGCGTGATCAGTCGCTTCACGAACGGCAGGATGCGCGACACGGCCATCTCGACGAACGACCCGGCGATCACGACGCCGAAGATCGCGGCCATCACGGTCTCGACCGGCGTGCCTTGCTTGACCATCAGGCTGCCGCCGGCGATCAGCGGGCCGACGAAGTTGAAGCTCGTGCCCTGGACGATCAGCAGGCCGGCGCCCAGCGGGCCGAAGCGCTTGCACTGGACGAAGGTGGCGATACCGGAAATCACCAGCGACATCGACACGATAAGGGTCGTATCGCGGCTGGACACGCCGAGCGCCTGGCAGATCAGCAGGCCGGGCGTGACGATCGGCACGATGATCGCCAGCAGGTGCTGTAGCGCGGCGACGAAGGCGACCATCGGCGCCGGCCGGTTGTTCGGGCCGTAGACGAGGTCGCGGGCCGAATCTGCGGCGTCGGCGCCGTGGACGGCGGGTTGGGCGGGGGAGGCGGGTTGCATGGCGAGCGGGCCGGACAAGGTGGAAAGTGCGGCATTTTAGCCGAACGGCCCGCCGGCGCCGCTGCAATAGCAGGGATTCGGCGGATCGGGAAAACCGTGGCGGATCGGTGCTCGGGCCGGCCGTGACCGCGGCGCGCGTCGGTCAGCGGCTCTGTCGCGGTGCGGGCGCGGTCGGGGTGGCGGCCGGAACGGTGGTCGCACGGAACCCGGGCAGTTCGGGAATCCGCCGCTCCATGAACTGCAGGAACGTGCGGGTCCGGAGCGGCAGATACCGGCGCGACGCGTACACGAGGTGCAGCTCGTGCGGCGGCACCATGTCCCACTTCGGCAGCAATCGCACGAGTTGCCCGCTGTCGATCAGGTCCTGAACGAGCCACGCCGGCCCGCTGCCCACCGCGTTCCCGGCCAGAAAGCATTCCCGCAGCGCCATCGAGCTGTTCACGCGATACCGGCCGCGCACCGGAACGACGACCTGCTCGTCGCCGCGGGCGAAGGCCAGTTCGTTGCCGATGTCCGCGCGCGCGTAGCCGACGTACTCGTGCTTCGCCAGGTCTTCCGGCCGGCGGAGCCTCGGTGCCCGCGACACGTACTCCGGCGTGGCGACCAGCAGGCGCGGCGACGACGCGATGTGGCGCGCGACGGCATCCGGCGGCAGCAGGTGGCCGAGGCGAATGGCGACATCGACGCCTTCTTCGACCAGGTCGATCACGCGGTCGGTCAATTGCAGCTCGACCTCGATCTCCGGCCACGCGGCGAGGAATTCGAGCACGAGCGCGTTCAGCCTCAGCTCGCCCAGCCCCAACGGTGCATTGACGACCAGCTTGCCGACCGGCCGCACCGTTTGCCCGCGCACCTCGGCCACCGCGCTCGCGTATTCGTCGATCACGCGCTTGCAGCGATCGTAGAACCGGCGGCCCTCGTCGGTGGGCGCGAGGCTCGTGGTCGAGCGTTCGAGCAGGCGAACGCCCAGTTCCTTTTCGAACGCGGCGACGATCTTGCTGATCGTCGGCTGGCCGGTGCTTTCCTCGCGCGCGACCGCCGAGAAATTGCCGAGCTCGATCGCGCGGACGAACACGCGCATGGATCGCAGCGAATCCATCTTATTCCTTTATGGCATGAACCTTATTCAAGTCTGGCACGTTCCTGCGCAATAGAGAATGACCTAACGTTCGCGAACCTTCAAACCCTGATGAGGAGTCGACATGAACGAGGCAACGCAATCTTCGGCACTGGACGGTGCGCACGTCGTGGTATTCGGCGGAAGCTCCGGAATCGGCCTTGCGGCCGCGGCCGCCGCGAAGGCGAAAGGCGCCAGCGTCACGCTGGTCGGCCGGACCCGCGAGAAGCTCGAGTCTGCCGCGCAGGCGATCGGCGGCGCGCGCATCGCGGTGGCCGACATCGCCGACCGGCATGCGGTGCAGGCCGTCTTCGACGGGATCACGCGCGTCGACCATCTGGTCGTCACGGCCGGCCGGTTCATTGCCGGCAAGCTGAACGAGACCGATCCCGATCAGCTGCTCGGCGCGCTGCAGGAGCGTATCGCCGGGCCGGTCTACGCGATCCGGGCCGCGTTGCCGCGGATGCCCGCGACCGGCTCGATCGTGCTGACCGGCGGGCAACTGTCGGATCGTCCGGCCGCGCAGGGCGTGTCCGTCATTGCCGCCGCGGTGCGTGGCATCGAGGCGCTGGCGCAGTCGCTCGCGCTGGAGCTGAAGCCGATTCGCGTGAACGTCGTCGCGCCCGGCTTCGTCGAGACGCCGCTGTACGACGCGTTCGGCCCGGAAGCGCGCGACACGATCCTTGCGGGCGCCGCGTCGGCATTGCCCGGCGGCCGTGTCGGGCGCGCGGATGAAGTGGGGGACGCGATCGCGTTCCTGCTGGGCAACGGCTTCATGAACGGCGAGATCCTGCACATCGACGGCGGCGGCCGGCTGGTCTGAGCCGTGTGTCAGCCTGCGATGCGCGTGCCGGTGCGGCGCGCCGGCGGGCGTGGCGCGCGGGCATCCGGATACGCGCGCTGGCAGACGGCGATGACCGCGTCGCGCAGGCGGCGATGCACGGGGTCGCCGTGCATGCGCGGATGCCACAGCGCGGAAACGAGAATCCCGGGCAGGCGCACCGGGATCTCGAAGCTGCATAGCCCGAGGGCCTCCGTGAGCCCCGGCGAGAACGCGTTGCCGAGGCTCGAGCGCGGCACGAGTGCGATCAGGTCGGTGCCGGCCGCGACCCGCATTGCATCGGGGTAGCCCGGTACGACGACGCACACGGTGTGGTCCGGGCCGGCCCCGTCGGTCGAATCGCCGGCCGGGCCGCCGAAATCGCCGAGCTGCGACGCGATCACGTGACGGCAGGCCGCGTAGCGCGCGGGCGTGATCCTGCCCGATGCGAACAGCGGATGACCGGCGCGTGCCACCGCGACGTGCCAGTCGTGAAACAGCATGCGGGTGTGCAGTTCGGGCGCATCGTCGCCGCGTTTGCCGATTTCCAGGTCGACGGTGCCGTCGCGCAGCGCCTGCGGATCGCGGTCGGGCTTCGGGACAAAGCGGATGCGCACCTGCGGCGCGATTTCGCCGAGTGCGGCGACCACCGGGCCGGACAGCATTTCCATGAACGATGCGGCCGCGCGGAGGGTGAACGTGGACGTGTGCGTCGCCATGTCCACGTCCGCTGTCGCCGGTCGCAGCACCGCGCGCGCATCGCTTGCGATCGCGTGCACGCGGTCGCGCAACGCGGCGGCGTGCGGCGTCGGCACGAGCTTGCGCCCGGCGCGCACGAGCAACTGATCGCCGGTGGACAGCCGCAGCCGCGTGAGCGTGCGGCTCATTGCGGAGGTGCTCAGGCCAAGCCGACGCGCGGCGCCGGTCACGCTGCCTTCCGACAGCAGCACGTCGAGCGCGGTGACGAGGTTCAGGTCGATGTCTTCCATGGCGACAGGATACGCCTCTGCGCGGTTTGATATGGCGTTCGATGCAACTATGAGTTGAATCCAGTGCGTCTGGCGCCTGTCGTGATGCGCACCTATAGTGGCTGCATGACGAAACCCGGCAAAGGAGGAAACCATGCAATCAACTGTATCGAACCGGAACGTACCCGCGATCCTGCTTGTCGCGGCGTCGCGCGGCCTCGGGCTCGCGATGGCGGAGGCGTTCCTGGGCAAAGGCTGGCACGTAACGGGCACCGTGCGCGCCGGGTCGGGGCGCACGAAGCTGCACGACCTGGCCGACCGGTTCGACGGTCGGCTCGACATCGAGACGCTCGACATCTGCGAGCCGGCGCAACTGGCCGCATTGCGCGAGCGGCTGTCGGGCCGGCGTTTCGACATGCTGTTCGTGAATGCGGGAACGACGAACGAGCCAACCGAAACGATCGGCGAAGTGGCGACCGACGAATTCGTGCGCGTGATGATCACGAATGCGCTGGCGCCGATGCGCGTGATCGAGACGCTGCAGGATCTTGTGACCGCGGACGGCCTGATCGGCGCGATGTCGTCGGGGCAGGGCAGCGTCGCGAACAACGTCAGCGGGATGCGTGAGGTCTATCGCGGCAGCAAGGCCGCGCTGAACCAGTTCATGCGCAGCTTCGCGGTGCGCCAGGCCGATACGCGGCGTGCGATGGTGCTGATGGCGCCCGGCTGGGTCCGCACGGAGCTGGGCGGGCCCGATGCGCGCCTGACGATCGAGGAAAGCGTGCCGAGTCTCGTCGATGTGCTGATCGCAAAGCGTGTGCGCCCGGGGCTCGAATATCTCGACTATCTGGGGAGGACGGTGCCGTGGTAGTCGGCGCATCGGCGCATCGCGCGGTAGCGGTCAAATGCGATCCGCCGTGCGGTGAAAGCGGCGCGGGATTCGCCGGGTTCGCGGCACGGTGGCGGTACTGCGAAGGCCGTGCCGATTCAATACAATGGACGGCCAGCCAGTGACACGGCGTTGCGCCGTCGCGCTCGAATCCCTCCGGTTCGCCGCGCATTGCGTGCGTCCCCGTCGTGACGGCCCCCAGTCGAACACGGAGCGCAACATGAACGAACCCTACCTGCAGGTCATCGCCCATTTCTACGCAAAACCCGGCAACGGCGATCGCGTGATCGAACTGCTCGGCGAACTCGCCCCGCCCACGCGCGCCGAGCCGAAGAATCTCGACTACGCGTATTTCCGGTCGCCGGAGAACCCCGACCACGTCGTGATCCTCGAACGCTACCGCGACGCGGACGGCCTCGACGTGCATCGGGAAACGCCGCATTTCCAGCGGATCGGGTTCGGCGCGATCATTCCGTTGCTCGATCGCCGCGAAGTGTCGAGCTACATGGTGCAGCCGGACACCGGCACGGCGACGCCACCGGGAGGCACCCGATGAACCCGTTTCAATTCCGTACTGTTCCGACGCAGGTCGTCGAGTTCGGCGCCGCGCGCCGGCTCGGCGCGTTGTTGCGTGAACGCTTTCCGGCGCTCGTGCGGCTGTGTGTCGTCACCGATGCGTTCCTGCATCGCAGCGGCGTGCTCGCGCCCGCGCTGGAGAGCCTCGGCGCGCACGGCTGGCAAGTCACCGTGATCGACGACGTGATCGCCGATCCGCCCGAGCACGTGGTGCTCGAAGCGACCGAACGGGCCGTCGCGGCCGATGCCGAGATCGTGCTCGGCCTGGGCGGCGGATCGTCGATGGACGTCGCGAAGCTGATCGCGGTGCTCGCGCCGGGGCAGCAGGCGCTGGCCGACATGTATGGCGTCGACAAGGTCACGAGCGCGCGGCTGCCGCTCGTGCAGATGCCGACGACGGCCGGCACGGGTTCCGAAGTGACGGCCGTGTCGATCGTCACGGTCGGCGAGGCGCGCAAGATGGGCGTCGTGTCGCCGCACCTGTTCGCGGACGTCGCGATCCTCGATGCCGAACTGACACTCGGCCTGCCGCGCGCGGCCACGGCCGCGACGGGCATCGACGCGATGGTGCATGCGATCGAGGCCTATACGTCCGCGCGGCTGAAGAACCCGGTGTCCGACATGCTGGCCGTGCACGCGCTGACGCTGCTGTCGCGCAACCTGCTCGCGGCATGCGACGACGGCAGCAACCGTGACGCGCGCGAGGCGATGCTGGTCGGCGCGATGTTCGCGGGGCAGGCGTTCGCGAATGCACCGGTCGCGGCCGTGCATGCGCTCGCCTATCCGGTCGGCGGGATCTTCCATGTGCCGCACGGGCTGTCGAATGCGCTCGTGCTGCCGCACGTGCTGCGTTTCAACGCACCCGCCGCCGCGCCGCTGTATGTGGAGCTCGCGTCGATCGTCGCACCGTCGGCGACGGGCAGCGATGAAGCGCGCACGTACGCGCTGATCGCCGAGATCGACCGGCTGATCGTCGCGACGGGCATCCCGCGCACGCTGCGCGAGGTCGGCATCGGGGAAGGCGACCTGCCGAGGATGGCGTCGGATGCGATGCTGCAGACGCGCCTGCTCGTGAACAATCCGCGCGAGGTGACGGAGGCCGACGCGCTGGAGATCTACCGGCAGGCGTGGTGACGCGGCGGGCGTGCGCGTCGCGCCGCCCGTCATGTCTCGCGATGCGCTCAGCATCGCGAGCGGCGCGTGGCCGCCCGCCAGGCCGCCGTTACGCGCGTGATGCGTCGGCGCCGGCTGCCACCACGTATGCCGAAGCCTGCTTCGTGCCGTCCGGCTGCGTTTGCAGATAGACACCCTGGATTTCCGGTTCGAAACCCGGCAGCGCGTTGATCCCGGCTTCGAGCGCGCGGAAGTAGTCGAGCGCCGGGCCGCCCCATGCTTCGCCGGGCACCACGCAGAAGATGCCGGGCGGATAGGGCAGCGCGCCTTCCGTCGCGATCCGGCCTTCGATGCGATCGAGCGTGACGAGCTCGACGTTGTTGCGGATCAGCTCGGCATTCGCGGCCTGCGGCAGCATCGCCTGCTTCGGGAACTGCGTGCGACGGAACATCAGCTTCTGCAGACGCTTCATGTCGTGGCTACGGTAGAAGTCGTGCATCCGCTGGCACAGCTGCCGCAGGCGCATGTTGCCGTATAGCTCGGGATACGCTTCGCACAGCGACGGAATCGCGTCGCGCAGCGGCGTGTCCTGGTCGAGATGGCGCTCGAACTGCGCGAGGTGCGCGACCAGGTGCTGCAGCTTGCCGAAGCTCTCCGACGGCGTGAGCAGGAACAGGATCGTGTACAGGTCGGCCTTCTCGGGCACGACGCCGTGCTCGCGCAGATAGCGCGCCAGGATCGGCGCCGGCGCGCCGAACGGCGCGTATTCATGCGTGTCCCGATCGATGCCGGGCGTCGTCAGCAGCAGCTTGCACGGGTCGACGAAGTACTGGTCGTCCGCATAGCCTTCGAAGCCGTGCCACGTGTCGGCCGGGTGGAAGCGGAAGAAGCGCAGGTCGTCGACGATCTGCTCGGTCGGGTAGTCGGCCCACGGGCGACCGTCGACGTGCTGCGGAACGAACGGCCGGATCTGCCGGCAGGTCTTCAGCAGCAGCTTGCGCGCATCGACGCCGTGCGCGACGCAATCGCGCCACAGGCGCTTGCCGGCCGGGCCCGCATGCATCTGCGCGTTGACGTCGAGTGCCGCGAACATCGGGTAGAACGGGCTCGTCGACGCATGGATCATGTACGCGTTGTTGAAGCGCCGGTGATCGCAGAAGCGTTTCTGGCCTTCGATGTGGCTGTCCTTCTTGTGGATCTGCGACGTCTGCGAGAAGCCGGCCTGCTGCTTGTGCACCGACTGCGTGACGAAGATGCCGGGATCGTCGGGGCCGAGCGTGAGCATCAACGGCGAGCAGTCCTGCATCATCGGGATGAACTGCTCGTAGCCGACCCACGCCGAATCGAACAGGATGTAGTCGCACAGATGCCCGATCCGGTCGACGATCTCGCGCGCGTTGTAGATCGTGCCGTCGTAGGTGCCGAGCTGGATCACCGCGAGCCGGAACGGGCGCGGCCGGTCGGCGCGTTCCGGCGCGACGTCGCGGATCGCGTCGCGAATGCGCGCCTCGTCGAGCGCCGCGCTGTCGACGCCGCCGATGAGGCCCCACGCGTTGCGCGCGGTCTCGAGGTAGACCGGTCGCGCGCCTGACAGCACGAGCGCGCCGAGGTGCACCGACTTGTGGTTGTTGCGGTCGAACAGCACGAGATCGTCGGGGGCGAGCAGCGCGCTCGTGACGACCTTGTTCGACGTCGACGTGCCGTTCAGCACGAACCAGGTCTTGTCCGCGTTGTAGATCCGCGCGGCATTGCGCTGCGCTTCCAGCGCGGGGCCTTCGTGGATCAGCAGGTCGCCGAGCCGCACGTCGGCGTTGCAGAGATCGGCCCGAAAGATCGTCTCGCCGAAGAAGTCGAAGAACATCCGGCCGAGCGGGTGGTTCGAGAAGAACTGGCCGCCCTGGTGGCCGGGGCAGTCGAACTCGACGTAGCCGCGCTGCACGTATTCGCGCATCACCTTGAAGAACGGCGGCAGCAGGTTCTCGCTGTAGATGTCGGCGGCGGCGGAAATCTGCCGGCCGTAGTAGTGGCGGCCGCCATGGCGGAGCTGGATCACGCCGCTCGCGCTCGGCAGGACCGACGGCGGCACTTCCTGGTTGGGCTCGACCGCGACGAAGAACGGAATCGCGAACCCGGTTCGTTCGACGGATTCAAGTACCTGTTGCGCCGAATCGATTCCGACGACGATTGCCGCGATATTCGTGAAATCGGTCTGAAATACGTCGACCTGTTCGTGCGTGGTGAGGAAGGCGCCAATCAGCGCCGGCTCGACTGCGATTTTCAACAGGCTCACACGACTCTCCCGTAAATGTGCGGAAAACGAGAGCCGCATTCGCACGGGCGCATAATCCGCGTAATCCCACACGCGCTGCAGCCGATTGAAACGCTCCCGCGAATGCTGAATGCCGAACGGCGCGCCGCACGAAGAAGCCTTGCGCGGCGAGGCGCAGCCGCCATCGGTCAATGCACGGCGCAGCCGATCGTAGCAACAAAACCGGGCGAATTCAATCGACCGGAATCGCCAATCCGATTGGTAGGCGAAACCGATCTAATAATCGGAAATCGGCGTGCTGCAATGCACATCAAAATGAACCGGTCGTGAAATGCGATTTGAAAACGGCCGACCGTTTCACCGAATCGTCTGCTTTTCATCAAAAGGCATCTATGGCATAGTCGGCACCGAATTGGATGGCGAATCAAACCGGATTTGCGCGCGTCTCACGCCGCCGCCCGTGGCCTGCTGTCCGCGTGCTCGTGAGACGCATCACCCCAACGAAGCATCGGAACAACGAGGGCAACAACATGAATACGTCCGTCGGTGGTATTCGTCGTCTCGGCATGCGCGCACTGTTGGTCGACGACGAAATCGCGCAGGAAACCGCGACCGGGCGTGCGGTTCGCATGCTGAGCGCGGAACTCGCGCAGCGCGACATCGACGTGCTCACGGCAACCTCGGCCGACGATGCGATCATGCTGATCCGTTCCGATCCGTCGATCCAGTGCGTGCTGCTCGACTGGGATCTCGGCGTGGACGGCCACGGGCCGTCCGAGGCCGTGGTCGACGCGATCCGGCATCGCAACGGCAACGTGCCGATCTTCCTGCTGGCCGACCGCAGCGTCGCATCGACGGTGCCGTCCGCGGTGATGGGCCAGGTCGACGATTTCGTGTGGCTGCTCGAAGATACGGCCGACTTCATCGGCGGGCGCATCCATGCGGCGATCGAACGCTATCGCGCCACCGTGCTGCCGCCGATGTTCGGCGCACTCGCGAAATTCTCGCGCGTCTACGAATACTCATGGCATACGCCCGGCCACACGGGCGGCACGGGCTTCCTGAAATCGCCGGTCGGCCGCGCGTTCTTCGAATACTTCGGCGAAGCGCTGTTCCGTTCCGACCTGTCGATCTCGGTCGGTGAGCTCGGTTCGCTGCTCGACCACTCGGGCCCGATCGGCGAAAGCGAGCGCTACGCGGCGCGCGTGTTCGGCGCGCATCGCACGTATCACGTGACGAACGGCTCGTCGACGTCGAACCGCATCATCCTGATGGCGAGCGTGAGCCGCGACCAGATCGCGCTGTGCGACCGCAATTGCCACAAGTCGGCCGAACACGCGATGACGATGTCGGGCGCGATCCCGACCTACCTCGTACCGACGCGCAACCGCTACGGGATCATCGGGCCGATCGCGTCGGAGCGCCTCACGCAGGCGGCGGTTCGCGAGGCGATCGCGTCGAACCCGCTCACGGCCGGGCTCGCCGACCGCCAGCCGAAGCATGCGATCGTCACCAACTCGACGTACGACGGCCTGTGCTACAACGTCGCGCGCGTCGAGGAGCTGCTCGGCGCGAGCGTCGACCGGCTGCATTTCGACGAAGCCTGGTACGGCTATGCGCGTTTCAATCCGATCTACCGCGATCGCCATGCGATGCACGGCGACCCGCGCGACCATCTTGCGGACCGCCCGACGGTGTTCGCGACGCAGTCGACGCACAAGCTGCTGACCGCGCTGTCGCAGGCGTCGTACATCCACGTGCGCGACGGCCGCAACCCGATCCCACATGGCCAGTTTAACGAAACGTTCATGATGCACGCGTCGACGTCGCCGAACTACGCGATCATCGCGTCGAACGACGTCGCGGCCGCGATGATGGACGGCCCCGGCGGCGCGGCGCTCACGCACGAGTCGATCGAGGAGGCCGTCGCGTTCCGGCAGATGATCGCGCGGATGAACGCCGAGTTCGGTGCGAAGGGCGACTGGTTCTTCGAATGCTGGCAGCCCGACACCGTGCTCGAGACGCGCACGGGCCGCACGCTGCCGTTCCACGATGCACCGCCCGAGCTGCTCGCGAGCGACCCGTCGTGCTGGGTGCTGCGCCCCGGCGCGCAATGGCACGGCTTCGGCAATATCGAGGACGGCTACTGCATGCTCGATCCGATCAAGGTGTCGATCGTCACGCCGGGCGTCGCACCGGCCGGCGGGCTGATGCCGGTCGGCATTCCGGCGAGCGTCGTGACCGCGTATCTCGATGCGCGCGGGATCGTCGTCGAGAAGACGACCGACTTCACGATCCTGTTCCTGTTCTCGATCGGCATCACGAAGGGCAAGTGGGGCTCGCTCGTCAGCGCGCTGTGCGACTTCAAGCGCGACTACGATGCGAACCTGCCGCTCGACATGGCGATTCCGTCGCTCGTGAAGGAGCACGGTTCACGGTATTCGGGCATGGGACTGAAAGACCTGGCCGACACGATGTTCGCGGCGATGGAGCAGCTCGGCACGACGCGGCTGATGTCGGAAGCGTTCTCGATCCTGCCGAAGCCGGAGATGAGCCCGGTGCGCGCGTACGAGCATCTGGTGCAGGGCCGAGTCGAGCAGGTCACGCTCGAGGAGCTGGCCGGGCGCACGGTCGCCACCGGCGTCGTGCCGTATCCGCCGGGCATTCCGCTGCTGATGCCGGGCGAGAACGCGGGGCCGGCGGACGGCCCGGTGCTCGGCTACCTGAAGGCGCTCGAAGCGTACGACCGGCGCTTCCCGGGCTTCGCGCACGACACGCACGGCGTGGAAGTCGAGGACGGCACGTACCGCGTTTACTGCCTGACGGCCTGAACGAGCGACCGGCCGCGCGACGGCCTCACATCGAAGGATCGACATCATGGAAAACGCAGCGAGCATGTCCGGCGCGGCCACCGCGGCCGCGCCGAAGAACCGGATGAACGTCTGGCAGCTGACCATCCTCACGGCGGTCAACATGATGGGCTCGGGCATCATCCTGCTGCCGTCGAAGCTCGCGCAGGTCGGCACGATCTCGCTGCTGTCGTGGATCGTCACGGCCGGCGGCTCGCTCGCGCTGGCCTATGCGTTCGCGCGCTGCGGGATGCTGAGCCGCAAGCCGGGCGGGATGGGCGGCTATGCCGAATACGCATTCGGCAAGGCCGGCAACTACATGGCGAACTACACGTACGGGCTGTCGCTCGTGATCGCCAACGTCGCGATCGGCGTCACGGCCGTTGGCTACGGCACCGTGCTGTTCGACGCGACGCTGTCGCCGCTGCAGACCGGCCTGTGGACGATCTTCCTGCTCGTGCTGACGACGGTCGCGAACTTCGGCGGCTCGCGCATCACCGGGCGGATCGGCGCGGTGACGGTGTGGGGCGTGATCATTCCGGTCGTCGTCGTGTCGCTGATCGGCTGGTTCTGGTTCAGCGGCGCGACCTGGGGCGCCGCGTGGAACCCGAACAACATACCGTTCGGGCCGGCCGTCGGCAGCTCGATCGCGGTGACGCTGTGGGCGTTCCTCGGGCTCGAATCGGCGTGCGCGAACTCGGATGCCGTCGAGAATCCGGAGCGCAACGTGCCGATCGCCGTGCTCGGCGGCACGATCGCGTCGGCAATCTTCTACATCGTGTCGACCAACGTGATCGCGGGGATCGTGCCCAACGCGATCCTCGCGAAGTCGAACGCGCCGTTCGGCATCGCGTTCGCGACGATGTTCACGCCGACGGTCGGCACGATCGTCACCGCGCTGATGGTGATCGCGTGCATCGGCTCGCTGCTCGGCTGGCAGTTCACGGTCGCGCAGGTGTTCAAGAGTTCGGCGGACGTCGGCTACTTCCTGCCGGTGTTCGCGCGTGCGACGCGCACCGGCACGCCGATCGTCGGGATGGTGATCCTGCTCGTCGCGCAGGTCGCGCTGGCGCTGATGACGATCAGCCCGGAACTGAGCAGCCAGTTCCAGAAGATCGTCGATCTGGCGGTCGTCACGAACCTCGTGCCCTACGTGATGTCGATGGCCGCGTTGATCACGATCCAGAAGGTCGCGAAGGTGCCGCCGGCCAAGGCGCTGCTGACCAACGCGATCGCGATGGTGGCCACCGCGTACAGCTTCTATGCGCTGTTCAGCTCGGGCGAGCAGGCGCTGATGCTCGGCGGCCTGTGCGTGTTCCTGGGCTGGACGCTGTTCGGCTTCGTCAGCGCGCGCTTCTACCAGATGGAAGTCGACGCGCACGTGAAGGAGCCGGGGAAGTCGCTGCAGGCGTGACCGGGGCGGCGGTTGTTGCCGTTAGCGGGTAGCGCGGGCCAGCAGCGGCGGGATGTCCTGCTTCAGCAGGTCGACGACGGCTCGCACGCGCGGCGGCAGCGGCCGCTGCGCGTGCACGAGCACGTTGAGCGCGAAGTCGGGAATCGCGTACCGCGGCAGGAGCTCGACGAGCGTGCCGGCCTCGAGCGCCTCGGCGCAGGCCGGCTGCTGGACCACGCCGATGCCGCCGCCGGCCACGATCGTGTCGAACATCGGGCGCCAGTGGCTCGTCGTCATGATCGTGCGGATGCGCGCGTATTCGAGCGCGTCGCCTGCGTGCTGCAGCGGCAGGCGTTCGCTGGCGAAGACGCCTTTCACGCGGATGAACGGATGGTTCGCGAGATCGGCCGCCGTGTCGATCGGGCCATGCCGCTCGAGATACGACGGCGCGGCGACGAGCCGGCGGCCGACCGCGCCGACCGGATGCGCGACGAACCCGCCGTCGCCGAGCTGTCCGACGCGGATCGAGATGTCGACACCTTCCGTGACCGGATCGACGATGTCGTCGTTCAGGACCAGGTCGATGTGCAGATTCGGATACGCGGTGCGGACATGCATCAGCACGCCCGGCAGCACGACCTCGCCGAAGCATTGCGGCGCCGCGAGCCGGATCGTGCCGTCGAGCGCGTTTTCCGTCTTCGACACCGATGCGACCGCATCGTCGGCCGCTTCGAGCAGTTCCTTGCTGCGTTCGTAGAAGATCCGGCCTTCTTCCGTGCACGCAAGGGTGCGCGCACTGCGCAACAGGAGCCGTGTGCCGAGATGCTTCTCGAGCCGCTCGATGCGCTCGCTGACGGCCGGCTGGCCCATGTCGAGATCTCGCGCCGCGCCGGACATCGTCCCGCGCTCGACGACCCTGACGTAGATGCGCATCGTCGCCAGCAAATCCATGAAGTCGCGCCCCTTGTCCGGTTCCGGTTGATGCCGATCGACGGATGGTACCAAAGCAGGGCAGCCCGAAGGTGCGCGTTGAACCGATACTGACCATCGGTTGCCGAAGTCGCGTATGTTCGCCGGAGCGATGAGTGACAATTCGCTTCCGTGCGATCGAATGGAGACGATGACATGACGCAACAGGATGAGGCGGTGCGCACGCGCTGCGTCGCATGGCAGATCGTGCAGACGTGGCAGGCGGCCGAATGGTGCCGGCTCGTCGAGTCGCGAACGGGAATCGACCTGTCGGGATCGGTGTCGGGGGCGATCGACGGCTCGCCGTTTCGCATCGATTACGCGATCGCATGCGGCGCCGACTGGCTCACGCGCTCGGCATGCATCACGCAGTGGAGTGGTATGCAGCCGCCGCGGCAGTGGAATATCGCGTGCGACGCAGGGCGATGGACGATCGATGGCGTCGACGTACCGGCGCTCGCGGGCGCGACCGATATCGATCTCGGTTTCAGCCCGTCGACGAATACGTTGCCGATCCGCCGGCTTGGACTGGCCGTCGGCGAGGCGGCCGTGATTCATACCGCGTGGCTGCGCTTTCCGGATTTCGCGTTCGTGCGCGGCGAGCAGCGCTATACGCGTACGGCGGAGCACGTGTACCGCTACGAAAGCGGCACGTATGCGGCCGATGTCGCGGTCGACGAAGCGGGCCTCGTCACCGACTACGACGAATGGCGGCGCATCGGCGCGGCACCCGCGTGCTGATGCACGCGTACCGCGCCGTGCGTCGGGCGCGGCGGTGCGTCAGCGTGCGCTGGCCACCGACAGCTTGCCCGGAATCAGCTTCAGCGCGCTGAACGTGTCGGCGATGTTCTGCTGATAGGCGAGCGTCGCGTCGCTGATCGGCTGCACGCCGTAGCCCGCGCGCTTGAGCGCGACTTCGAGCGTCGGCGCGTCGAGGCCGACGAGCGGCGACAGTTGCGTGGCGACTTCCGGCACATGGTCGCGCGCCCAGCGGTCGACCGCGTCGACTTCGTCGAGCAGCGCGCGCACCACCTGCGGGTGAGCGGACGCATATTTGCGCGCGGCAAGGTAGTACTGCGTGTTGCGCACGAGCCCTTCGCCGTTCGCGATCACGCGCGCGCCGATCTGCCGCTCGGCGGCGGCCAGGTACGGATCCCAGATCACCCATGCATCGACGTTGCGCTGCACGAACGCGGCGCGCGCGTCGGCGGGCGTCAGGTAGATCGGCTGGATGTCGGCATACGTCAGGCCCGCGTGTTCGAGCGCCTTCACCAGCAGGAAGTGGACGTTCGAACCCTTGTTGAACGCGACCTTCTTGCCGCGCAGCTGCGCGACGTTGCGGATCGGTGAATCGGGCAGCACGACGATCGCCTCGCCCTGCGGCGCGGGCGGCTCGTTGCCGATGTAGACGAAATCGACGCCGCCGGCCTGCGCGAAGATCGGCGGCGTCTCGCCTACCGTACCGACGTCGATCGCGCCGGCGTTCAGGCCCTCGAGCAATTGCGGGCCGGCGGGAAATTCGAGCCATTGCACGGTGACGCCCTGGCTCGCAAGCCGCTTCTCCAGCGTACCGCGCGCCTTGAGCACGACGAAGTTGCCGTATTTCTGGAAACCGACGCGCAGCCGCGTGCCGCTGTCTTGCGCGTGCGCGGGCAGGCCCGCGAG